>DATFAW010000282.1:0-11367 GCA_035254165.1 Paludibacter sp. | reverse complement strand
TCGGCTATAGACCTTTGACTATAGACTTTAGACCTTAGACAAAAAAAAACGAAATGAAAAGAGACCAAGTGATTTTTGACATCATTGCACGCGAAAAACAGCGTCAGTTGAAAGGAATTGAATTGATTGCTTCAGAGAACTTTGTAAGCGAACAGGTTATGGAAGCTATGGGTTCCGTGTTGACTAATAAATATGCCGAAGGTTATCCGGGCAAACGCTATTATGGTGGTTGCGAAGTGGTAGACGAAAGTGAACAAATTGCTATTGACCGCTTGAAAGAAATTTTTGGAGCTGAATGGGCAAACGTACAACCACACTCAGGTGCACAAGCCAATGCAGCTGTATTTTTAGCCTGCTTGAATCCTGGAGATAAATTTTTAGGATTAAACTTGGCTCACGGTGGACACTTGTCGCACGGTTCGTTGGTAAACAGTTCGGGTATTCTTTACAAGCCTTGCGAATATAACGTAAAAGAAGATACAGGACGCGTTGACTACGACCAAATGGAAGAAGTAGCTATCCGTGAACAACCAAAATTAATCGTTGGTGGTGGTTCTGCTTATTCTCGCGAATGGGATTACAAACGTATGCGAGAAATAGCAGACAAGGTAGGTGCTTTGTTGATGATCGACATGGCTCACCCTGCAGGTTTAATTGCTGCCGGACTGTTGGAAAACCCTTTGAAATGGGCTCACATCGTAACTTCTACAACTCATAAAACCCTTCGTGGCCCTCGTGGTGGTATCATTTTGTTAGGAAAAGATTTTCCAAATCCTTGGGGTAAAACAACTCCAAAAGGAGAAATCAAGATGATGTCTGCGTTGCTCGACTCAGCTGTCTTTCCAGGAATTCAAGGCGGTCCGCTTGAACACGTAATTGCTGCTAAAGCAGTTTCGTTTGGTGAATGCTTGCAACCTGAATACAAAGTATATCAGGCACAAGTGAAGAAAAATGCTGCAGCTTTGGCGAATGCATTAATTGCTCGTGGATTTACGATCGTTTCGGGTGGAACTGATAATCACTCTATGTTGGTCGACTTACGTTCTAAATTCCCTGAATTGACAGGTAAAGTCGCTGAGAAAGCATTGGTAGAAGCCGATATTACCGTGAACAAAAACATGGTTCCTTTCGATAGCCGCTCTGCTTTCCAGACTTCTGGTATTCGTCTGGGAACTCCTGCTATCACTACTCGTGGAGCCAAAGAAGATTTGATGGTGGAAATCGCTGAAATGATTGAAACAGTACTTTCGAACGTAGAAAACGAAGCGGTTATCAAATCAGTTCGCGAACGGGTAAACAAAACGATGGAGAAATTCCCATTGTTTGCAGACTAACAATCAGGCGGTAAGTAGTAAGCGGTAAGTTGGCAAGCAGCTTACCGCTTACCGCTTACGGCTTGCAGCTAAAATTAAAATCTATGATTGAAAAAATCTTCGAACTTTCTGAGCTTACAGATACAACAGTTTTTTATGGAATAAACAATAACAATGTTCATTTGATAAAAAACTTACATCCCAATGTCCGGTTTTCCGCACGCGGAACTATTATTAAATTGGCCGGAAATGAAGGAGATATAAATAATCTATATTCGATCATTGAAAAATTAGAACGTTATTGTATTGATAATAATACATTGACGGAAGATAACATTATCGAAATAATTAAAGGTAGTGACCCCGTTGAAATCAAATTTGATAACCTGATTCTTCACGGTGTGAATGGTAAATCTATTATGGCTCGCACTGCTAATCAGCAAAAATTGGTCAAAGATTTCGAGACTAACGATTTGCTTTTTGCCATCGGTCCAGCCGGTTCGGGAAAGACTTACACGGCCATTGCATTAGCTGTCCGTTCGTTGAAAAATCGTGAAGTTAAAAAGATTATTCTTAGTCGTCCGGCAGTGGAGGCGGGCGAGAAGCTTGGCTTTCTTCCCGGTGATATGAAGGAAAAAATTGATCCATACCTGCAGCCACTTTACGATGCTTTGCAGGATATGATTACGCCGCTTAAGCTCAAAGAATATCTCGAAAACGGTACGATTCAGATTGCACCACTGGCTTTTATGCGTGGACGCACCCTGAGCGATGCAGTGGTTATTCTTGACGAAGCGCAGAATTCCAGCACTATGCAAATTAAAATGTTTCTGACGCGCATGGGGTTGAATGCAAAAATGATAGTGACCGGTGATGTAACGCAAATAGACTTGCCATATGCACAAAAATCAGGATTAATAGATGCGCTGGAGGTGCTCAAAAATATAAAAGGAATTGCCAAAGTAGAATTTGATGTAAAAGATATTGTGCGCCATAAGTTGGTGCAACGGATTGTGGAAGCATACGAAAAGCGTACTGAAACAGCTGTTAAATTAAAATTAATTAAACCGGCGGAAAATTCAGATACTTCAACTGGACAAACTGTCGAGATTTAAAGATCAATATATAAGTAAAATATTAATAATAATATGAACGCACTCACTAACACCGATTTCCATTTTGATGGACAAACAAACGTGTATCACGGCAAAGTACGTGATGTGTACACAGTAAAAAACGACTTGCTCGTTATGATTGCTACTGATCGCATTTCGGCTTTTGACGTGGTTTTGCCGAAAGGAATTCCATTTAAAGGACAAATGTTGAATCAGATTGCTGCTAAGTTTTTGGATGCAACGGCTGATATCGTTCCAAATTGGAAACTTGCCAGTCCGGATCCAATGGTAACTGTGGGTCTTCGCTGCGAAGGATACCCCGTAGAAATGATTGTACGCGGTTATCTGTGCGGAAGTGCATGGAGAACCTATAAAAGCGGTGTACGCGAAATTTGCGGGGTAAAAATACCTGACGGCATGCGTGAAAACCAACGTTTCCCACAACCAATTATCACTCCTACAACGAAAGCTGAATTAGGCCGTCACGATGAGGATATCACCCGTGAAGAAATCCTGAGTCAGGGACTTGTTTCAGTAGAAGAATATGAAATGCTTGAAAAATACACGATGGAGCTTTTCCTTCGCGGAACGGAGATTGCAGCTAAACGTGGTTTGATTTTGGTTGACACAAAATATGAATTTGGGCGTCGTGATGGTAAAATTTACTTGATTGACGAAATTCATACTCCGGATTCTTCACGTTATTTTTACGCCGATAGTTATCAGGAACTTTTTGAAAAAGGAGAAGCGCAAAAACAATTATCGAAAGAATTCGTTAGAGAATGGTTAATGGAAAATGGCTTTCAGGGAAAAGATGGACAACAAGTGCCAGAAATGACGCCCGAAATTGTGACCGGAATCAGTGAACGCTATATCGAATTATTCGAAAATATCACTGGCGAAGCCTTTGATAAGGCCGATATAGCTGATATTACAGCTCGTATTGAAAAAAATGTTGTAGAATATCTAGAAACAGTTTAATCTGTTTTTAGATATCAATTTGTTGATATCCAATTGTGTTTTTTAGTCAACCTGGAAATTGAAAATTGGAGAAAGACAAAATGGAAATTAAAATTGTTTTTACTATTTGGTGGTTTCGGAAAAAGCCGTATCTTTGCACCGTCTTAGAAAAACAACATAACTCTGGAGAGATGGCAGAGTGATCGATTGCAGCGGTCTTGAAAACCGCCGTACTGCAAGGTACCGGGGGTTTGAATCCCTCTCTCTCCGCCCAGAAGCTACGACAGTTAGCGACAAAAAACGGTAAAACCCTACAAATTCAGTGATTTGTAGGGTTTTTTCATTGTTATACCTTTCCTCGAAAGGGACATAAAAAAGACAATATTCAACCTACATTCTTTCCTAATTCATACCCCTTTCTTATTTTCCCCAAAAGGGGTACGATTTGTCCGAAATAGGCACTTCCCTGTCTGACATTGGCAGTCTGCATAACTCTCATAAACAATTTATTAAGTCTAACTTTGTAATTCAATTTTGAGATTATGAAAACAACATTTAGCGTACTTTTCTTCCTGAAAAGAGACAAGCAAAAGAAAAATGGGAACGTACCCCTTATGTGCCGTATCACCGTTGACGGCAACGAAACCCGCTTTAGTATGAAAACTGAAATTGACCCAAACCTGTGGGACGTCAAATCAGGAAAAATGACTGGTAGAAGTACACATGCATCAGAAATTAATGCTCTTATCTTCAACACAAAATCGGTTTTAAACAGAATCTATCACCAAGAACTGGAAAGAATGCAATCAGTGACCGCTGAAAAAGTTAAGAATATTTTTCTGGGGATCAATACAAAAGACCATACCTTGCTTGAATTATTCAAGAAACATAATGCAGATGTAAAAAGCCTTATCGGAATAAGTAAATCCAAAGCTACTTATCAAAAATATGAGGTTACGCTGAAACACACTACCAGTTTCCTACGGAAAAAATACAATTTATCCGACATTCCTTTTGCTGAAATAAACCACATGTTTATCTCTGATTTTGAAACCTTTTTACTGGTAGACTGTCATTGTCAGGCTAATACTACTGCCAAGTTTATGCAGTTTTTCAAACGAATTATCCTGATTGCCCGTAACAATGGGTGGCTCCTTCACGATCCTTTTTCCAATTATAAAATACGATTGAGTAAAGTTGACCGGGGATACCTGACTAAGGAAGAGCTGGAGTGTATCGTGAAGAAGAAAATTGATATTCCAAGGCTTGAACATGTGCGTGATATTTTTGTCTTTTCGTGCTTTACCGGACTAGCGTATATTGACGTGTATAACCTGAAAGAGACTAACATCCGTACTTCTTTTGACGGTAACCTCTGGATTATGACCAAACGCCAGAAAACAGATGTAAACTCAAATATTCCCCTGCTTGAAGTGCCCAAAATGATATTGGAAAAATACAAAGGAAAACTTCCTGAAGGAAAGATTCTGCCAATTACAAGTAATCAAAAGATGAATGCTTACCTGAAAGAAATCGGCGACTTGTGTGAAATCAAAAAGAATCTGACTTTCCATCTGGCAAGACATACCTTTGCCACCACCATTACACTGTCGCAAGGCGTACCCATTGAGACAGTATCGAAGATGCTGGGACATACGAATATCAAAACCACTCAGATTTATGCCAGGATAACGGATAACAAAATTGGTCATGATATGGGTATTCTTTCAGGAAAACTTAAAGAAATGGAAGACTCTTTTCAATTATAAATCTATCAATAATATGGAACTACAACTAATCCAAAACAAAATTTTTGAGGTCAGAGGACTTCGTGTTATGCTGGACTTTGATCTGGCAGAAATGTATGAAGTGAAAACTAAAGTACTAAAGCAAGCTGTAAAACGAAATATCAATCGCTTCCCTCCCGACTTTATGTTTGAACTGACAAAACAAGAATGGAATGAACTGGTCACAAATTGTGACCAGTTTCCCGAAAGCCTTAAACATAGCTATATTAATCCGATTGTATTCACTGAGCAAGGTGTTGCCATGCTTTCGAGCGTGTTACGAAGCGAAAAAGCGATAGAGGTAAATGTGCAAATTATCAGGGCGTTTGTTATCCTGCGTCAATATGCATTAGGTTATGTGGAACTAAACCGCAAGCTAGAAGACTTTATGGTAGAAACCAATATGCAATTCAATGATATTTATCAGGCATTGACGGAACTGGCAAGCCAAAAGGAATTGGAAGATAAACCGAGGAATCCAATCGGATATATTCTGAAAGAGTAATGATATATTCTGAAAGAGTAATAGAGGGTATTTCGAGGCGTTTTGAATGAAAGCTGTATTGTTGCACCAATACGGCTTTTTTTCATACACTATGTAGGGCGTTGATAGGGCTTTGTCCTACTTCATCCATACATGAGGAACTAACCCGCAATAAACGGGGCAACCTGATCAATTTTCAATCCTGTGTACCGGCAGAATTCGTCTACTGTTACGAACTGATGTTCTTCCTTTTCGTTGCGTTCTTTTATCTTAGCAAGCAACAATCTTCCGTAACGTTCACTCTTCCCTGTGATACGTTGGATATCTTTCGGGTAGATACAAATACGTTTCACTTCCATTTCTCTTACTATTTTATGCAAAAATACAAATTTAATGCATATCTAAATAAGTATGTTTGGGAAAAAACGGAAAGGATAGACAAAGGCGGAAGTGACTTTGCTATAAATTGTAATTTACAAGTATACTTTTGTTCCAATAATTTAAAAACATAGAATTATGGCACAACAAAAAAGTATTCTAAAATTACAAGGAACCATCGGTGGAATTACGTTCTACAAATCACAAGATGGTTATCTGGCTAGGGAAAAGGGTGGCGTTGATGCTTCGCGAATTGCGAATGATCCGGGATTTGCCCGAACCCGTGAAAATGGTGCTGAGTTTGGTAATGCAGCTTCAGCAGGAAAGTTATTGCGTGATGCCGTTCGGGTATTAGGCAAAGATGCATCGGATGGCCGAGTGACCGCAAGGCTTACTCAGGTTATGGCTCAAATTAAAAACATGGACGAAGCCAATGCCAGGGGCGAACGAAGCGCAGCTGAAGGCATGGCAAAAGCTGAAGCTAAGTTGCTGTTGAAAGGGTTTAACTTCAACGTTAATTCCGTTTTAGGAGCTGTTCTGTACAGTCCATATCAAGTGAATATCGCTACCGGTGAAATCAATATTGCTTCAATCAATCCACAAAATGATATTAGTATTCCTTCAGGAGCTACCCACATCATTTTCAGAGGTGGTTATGCAAGAGTAGATTTCTTAACCGGAGATTCCGAAATTGCAGTTTCTGACCCTATTCGTGTGGCAATAAATGCCGCGGCTCAACCTCTTTCTATAAAACCTGCAGCTGTACCTGTCCTTGCCGGAACAACATTTATTTTATTGTCGATTGACTTTATTCAATCGGTAAATAACGTAGATTATTCGTTGAATAACAATGCTTACAACGTGTTGGCTATTGTTGAAGTTGTTTAAGACCTCACCCCCAGCCCCTCTCCAAAGGAGAGGGTAGCTAGAGAGGAGAATTAACTAGAACAAAGTAGGATCAAAAATCAAAATGTAATTCATTATTTATGGAAAAAGATAATAACGCTACAGTTAGCAATCCTAACGAAATGAGCATCGTACAACGGGTAAAAGCACCCACTCCTAAGTTTTTCAAAACTTTACGCACAATCGGTTTAGCCCTTGCTGCTGCCGGTGGAGCAATTTTAGCTTCACCCATAGCACTTCCAGCCGGACTGGTTGCCGCAGCCGGATATGTAATAATGGCTGGCGGAGTGGTGACAGCCGTTAGTCAAACGGCAGTGGACACTACTGACAAAACTGAATCGAACAATGAAACTCATTGAAACAAACAGCGACGGCCAAGTGTATGCCGGTACTTGCGGCGGTATGTTGCTATCAGTGTTTAGCAACGTGTTTATAGAAGACCTAGTAAGGACTATTATTCTTGCCGTCGTAGGCGCTGTTGTGAGTTTTGTAGTTTCATTACTTTTGAAGAATTTAATCAGGCGGAAAAACCGCTAAAAAAACTACTATTTTCCGGTGCGGTAACCTTTTGTAGTAGTGAAGCCTCCCAGATCGGGAGGCTTTTTTTGTTCTAGTTTGATTATTTGCACCCATCGCTCGGGAAACGGGCAATAACTTTTTGGGCCGTCCCATCGAGCCCGAAAAAAGTTATTCTCGTTTTTCCGCCAATGCTAACTAATGCAAGAATGTAGCTTTTATGAAATGTACTTGTAGAAAAGCATTCGCTTCGCATCCTGAACCAGCTTTATGTTTTGCATGAAATTCTTTTCCATGGCTTCAAGACTTCGGAGAGCTGCCACGGTTTTTTCAAACTGGGCTGGATTTTCAGCCACCTTATTTAAACCATCCAAAAGACAGGACTTTACATCCCTAAGAACTACAAAGGGAATGACCGAACCCCGCAACAGCGGATAAAAGGCTTTAGACTGCCACAAGCTATACAACAGCCAGTAGATTTGTTCTTTTTCTTCTTTGCCTTGAAATTGAATTACAAAGCAATTCGGACAAGGAGTGGTAAGCGGCTTGCCGCTGTTATTCCCTTTGTTTAAAATGAAGAAATGGGGCATATTATAAGCTACGCCCGGACGATGTGATTTGATGCTAAAAGTGCTCATAAACTGGAGGAATTAAAGGGTTAGAAACTAAAGCTGCTGCGCCCGTAAATAATTTTACCCCCAGAAAAGAGAAAGAAAAAAAGAAGAAGAAAAAAAAGAAAAATATAGCCATCTTCTTAGGCGCCCGGATTGGGCTGTCAAGGTTTTTGGGAAAAATACTACCTGAAGCTTGCGTAAGTGTGGAGATTTTATCTCAAAACCCGAAGGGCACCGACCTTTACTGCCCAAAGCGTTGGTCTGTGTTGGCCGCCTTATCTTTGCTAGATTTTTTATTTTTTTGTCGGTAAATAATCTACTCAAAAAATCCTTGTTGTATTTGTCTTTTGAATCCTTTTGGAAAAAGAAACCATTTCTAATCAAAACCAAAAGGATTCTTTCTATTGGGGCTAACTCGCCGCAGAAAATGAAAACATGCCACTGGAAATGCGCGGGAAAAAGGCTTGGGTAGTGACTGACTGAATTAATGGAGCTTGCGGAATGGAAAGGAAGGAGACTACCGAAGCTGTGCGGTGCTGAGGTGTGTGCATGAAATGAAAGCGGAATGAAATGTAAGGGTTCGAAGTGAGGAACGAACGTAGTTCCTGGAATGTAATGGGCTTGAAAGAATACATATACCGCAAGCACATGGATAAATCAACCTGGAATGTTTTTAGTTTTCTGCACAACTAATGGGTGGTGGGGTCTTATTGTGGCTCTTATATTTGCGGAAAGCACAACAACGCACCGACAAGGTGCAATTACTTACCGCTCTGCCTTTAGGCGATTTAATGGGGCTAACTCTTCGCAGAAATTAAAAATATACCATTGGAAATGCGTGGGGAAAGGGCTTGGGGAAAACGGAATGAATGAAGCTTGCGAAATGGAAATGAGTATTTCCCGAAGCCGCGGGGTGCTGAAGTGTATGATTGGAATGAAAGTGTAATGAAGTATCAGGGGGCAGCGCGAGGAACGAACGCAGCTCCTGGAACGGAATGGAGCGAAAATGGAAATTATATACTGCAAGCACATGGTAAACAAACAACTACATGTTTTTTATTTTCTGCACAACTGTTGGGTGGTGGGGAAATCTTGAGGCTCTTCGGGCAGCGCAGCGGGGCAAAGCGTTGATTTTGTGCGGATATTATACATAATTAGGTTATATTTAGTCCCTATTTATCGCCGAAGGCGGGGGCTCGAATATAACTACATGTTATGTATAATAGCTTCGAGTTGTTGTTGTTCTGGCGCAAGTGCAGCACGGTGGTGGCGGTTGGAGTGCAAACGTCTTTTTTGCTTTTCTGCAAAAAGTGTGACAGAAAAAAACAACAGCAGGGTGGATTGCGCGGAGGCAGGCAAAAAGACTGTGCAAACCCTGCACTTCGACAAGCTCAGTAAGCTGACGAGAAAGGGTGAGGATTTTTGCCTGCCGGGGATTGCTCTGGCGGAACTGCCCGTTATTTGCTTACAGGTGAAATCTGGCCGCTTTCTTTATTTCTTACTTATTTAATTCATTATTTCGTCATATTGTTTTTCAATGTATAATTCAGGCAAAATAATCTTAACTTCTTGTTCTGCTCCTTCTTTGAGCCAGTAAACGATAAAGTTCACTTTTGCACTTTTCGGTTGATAGCCATTAGCTTTCATTGTTTCCAGTTGCTTGAGGAACTGTTTGGAAAACTTTAAAACCGATTGACCCTTTGAGTTCAAACATTCGTCATTATTCAAAGTCAAAATATCTCCACTCATAAGCAGAGAAAACATATATTGCCTGTTTAAGAAATAGTCGAGCCAAATATCTTTGTATGTCAACTGCATTGCAATTTCGTTTGGCTGTGTATATTCATTTTTGTCTTCAATGTATTGTAGATTTTGTATTGAATGAAGATTGTCCAGAAAGTTTGAGTTTAAATGAATGGTCAGATTTTGCTTTGCTCTTGTCATTGCAACGTACAGTTGTCTTTTAGCTTCGTCGGTTTCTGCATTAAAATTATCAAGCATCAGAAAAACATTGTCAAATTCCTTTCCCTTTGCTTTATGGATTGTTGAAACGAAGATTATTTCTCCGTTTTCGTTGAAAAAGTCTTCAAATTTCGATTCACGTATAAATACATCTAAATCGGATTTGTATTTCTTTTTTGGATTGGTTACTTCAAAATCACGAATGATATTATTGCATATTTCCAGTTTATTGCTGTTATGGAACTTGCTCACAAGTTCTCGTTTGGCATTTATCCAACTTTCATCACTGATTATAAATACATCATCATCTTGATTCAAAAGGCTTAAGAAATACCTTACCTCAACAAGATTATATAAGTTGAAACCGTCATTTGACTGAATGAGTTTCGCTTGCATGTTATTTTTCAACAGCAATCCGGTTATTTGTAATGCTTCTTCATTTGTTTTTGTCAGCACACAGGTAGTTCCTGTAAGTTCTGTTGTAAGTATATCACTTACAAGCGGCGTAATCAGATGAGCACTCTGATAACGAACCAGTTTTATTTTGCCATTATCGGTTTGCTTAGCAATAATCGGAGTCTCTTTTAATCGATGTTGAACACGTTTAATAAACTGATTGCTGAACTCAACAAGGTTATACTTGCTTCTGTAGTTATCAAGTAACTCATGTTTGACTGCTTTGTTTGCTACAATAAATTGTTCCAGGTATTTTGAACTTGCACCTCTAAATCCAAAAATATTCTGGTCGTCATCACCCACAGCAATAACTCTCATCTCTTCATTCTGCTCCATCAAAGCATTTATCAGGTTGAACTCATCTTCATCCATATCTTGCGCCTCGTCAATTACCAACACAGTTTTTGTAATCCGGCTTGCTTCAACTTCTTTGTTTTTGATTTTCTCAATCGTCTTTTTCAAAATCAAATCAGACTTTTCAAGACTGCCAACTTTACCCAGTAAATCAAAACAATAGGCATGAAATGTTTTTATTTCTATGAAGTGTGCTGCATTACCAATGAGTTTAAATAGACGTTTTTTAAATTCTGTTACTGCTGCTCTTGAAAATGTGAGCATAAGCAGTTGTTCATGTTTGACATCTTCCATCAAAAGCAGCGACGCAAGTTTATGTACTAAAACCCGTGTTTTTCCACTGCCGGGACCAGCCGCCACAACAATGTATTTCGATTCATTGTCATTAATAATTTTCAACTGCGTGGGTGAAAGTTCTCCAAAAAGTTGTCGGAATTTGGCGGGGGTCATTCTTAACTTAAGATCATCTGCTTTGCTTCCAGGAAAGTATTTATTCAGAAAAGAATTATAGTTTAATTGAAA
>DATFAW010000281.1:0-5412 GCA_035254165.1 Paludibacter sp. | reverse complement strand
AGAAAAAACCAGATTAAGTTTTCATCGATAGCCTGCAATATCTGCGGGAAATATACTTATAAGTTTGAAACTAATTGTTTCAGCTTAGTTTCTGCAATTTTCAGGTTGTAACGGAAATTAATAAGCCGTGTGTTTGATTGCACATAATCTTCCTGAGCCAAATGAACTTCGAGCGAGGTAGCTTGTCCGTGTTTCAGGCGTTCGATACTGATTAGAATGTTTTCCTTTGCCAGTTCGTTGTTTTCTGTTTCAATTTTCAACAGCTTCTGCTGATTTTCAAATTCCGTCAACGTATTTATCAATTCGGTATTTACCTGCAACTTGATATTCTGCAGATCGTATTCTGCCGATTGTGCCTGAATTTTGGCAGTTGTTTCTTTACGCTTGGTTTCGCCGGCACTATAGATTGGAATTACCAGCGTCCCTCCTACCTGCGGTCCATTTGAATTATTACTTAATGTAGAACCGTTAGAGTTGGCAGTGTGCGACACGTAATATCCACCTTTAAAATTCAGCGTGGGTAAATATGCACTGCGGCTTTCTTTCAATGCCAAACGGGCAATATCAATTTGTTTTTGGAAATTGAGAATGCTCGTGTTCGACGAATTAATCTTTTGAAGCAAGTCGGCTTTATCGGGTGAATATCCCAACGGTATAGAATCGGAAATCTGAACTATTTCATCGGCATTTTTACCCAATAGCTGATTCAACGTTTTCAAAGCGGCATCAATCATAAATTGTTGATTAATGGCATTCTCGGTGTTGACGTTTAAATCAATTTTCGATTGAAGCAGGTCGGATTTCAACATCGAACCGGCATTAAATCCGGCTTGAGCTATAGTTACCCGGTTGCGATTATAATTCAACGCCTCGTTGATGGAAGCTAACTGTTGCTTTTGCCTTACCACATCGTAATACGCTGCAATGACATTGAACAAGGTTTGCATCACCTTTTCCTTGAACTGGATTTCGCCCAGGGCCTGGATCTCGTTCAGCTTGCTTTTGGTGACGAACATCTTTCCGCCATCGAACAAGTTCCAGCTCAGTTGAGCGCCGGCGCTAAGCGCAGTAGTCGACAGCGAAGGATAATTGTTTTTTGTACCATCACTAAGCTTTTGGGTTACATTATTCACACTGTAGTTTCCGGAGCCGGTAACGGCTACTGTGGGAAGCATGCCTGCATTGCCGGCGGTGTTATTTGTTTTGGCAATACTGGCATCATTTCCGGCAACGAGAATATCAAAATTGTTTTTCAAAGCAATATTGATGGCTTCTTCGATGGTGAGCTGTTTTTGAGCGTTGGCACTTTGAAGAAGGAAAAATGATATGAATAAGATACTTATTCTAACTGTGTTTATGGTTCTGTTTTTCATTCTCCAATAATTTTTTTTGATTTACTTGACATAGCAATATACATAATCGGAATAACAAATAAAGTTAGCATTAATGAAAATAACAAACCGCCCACCACTACGATACCTAACGGAATACGGCTGGTAGAACCTGCTCCAAGGGCCAACGCGATAGGCAATGCACCGAAGATGGTTGCCAGCGAAGTCATTAAAATAGGACGGAAACGGGCAGCAGCCGATTCGAAGGCAGCAACACGTTTGTTCATGCCGAGTTTGCGTTTCTGATTGGCAAACTCGACAATCAGGATACCATTTTTAGTTACAATACCAATCAACAAAATCATACCGATTTCGGAGAAGATATTCAGCGTTTGTCCGAAAATCCAGAGTGAAAGCATAGCGCCTGCAATAGCCATTGGCACGGTAAGCATGATGATAAACGGATCGCGGAAGCTTTCGAACTGTGCAGCCAAAATCAGGTAAATCAATGCTAACGCCAATATCAATGCAAAGGATATATTGGAGTTACTTTCGGCAAAATCCCTGGACGGACCGGAAAGAGCTGTGGTAAAAGTAGGATCGAGTAATTTATCTCCGATTCGTTTCATTTCAGCAATTCCTTCGCCCAGTGTTTTTCCTTCGGCAAGGTTGGCTGAGATGGTGGCTGATTTATACCGGTTGAAGTGGTACAGGATCGGAGGCGAACTGTTTTCTTTCATTTGTACCAGATTGTCCAACTGAATCATATTGCCGTTATTGGCACGAATATACATCGAGGAAATGTCGGCCGGGATATTTCTGTCCTGACGTTCCATTTGTCCGATAACATAATATTGCCGGTTGTTGCGCAGAAAGTAACCATAGCGGCTACCACTATAAGCCATATTCAAGGCATCAGATACATCCCGCTCATTGACGCCCAAGCTTGTAGCTTTCAGGCGATTTACTGAGATATTCAATTCAGGTTTGTTGAACTTCAAATCCACATCGACATTACTAAAAACAGGGCTATTCTGAGCCTCTTCCATAAATTTAGGCAGAATAGAATGGATTTTCTCAAAATCGAGATTTTGCAAAACAAACTGAACAGGCAATCCCCTGGAGTTCGAAGTGGCAATGGTTGGTTCCTGACTGGCAATGACGCGGGCATCGGGAATTGAATCGTATATTTTAGTCAGTTTCTTGTATATTTCTTGCTGCGAGGCTTTACGCTCAGTCGGATCAGTAAGAAAAGAAATCAGGAAACCGGTATTCACCGCCGAACCGCCTCCGTAACGAGCCAGGGTGTATTTTATTTCCGGAAATTTCTCCATGTTAATTTGCCCCAACCTCTCAATAATTTTCTTTGTTGCGCCGTATTCTGTTCCTTCGGGAGCTGTAATGCTGGTTCGGATATAACTATGATCTTCGAGCGGAGCTAATTCCGATTTCAAATTTCTGGATAAACAAACGATTATAACCACACATAAACCAATGATAGCGAATGAAATCCATTTGTTCAGAATAAAAAAGCTCAGGAAACGTTTGTATTTCTTCTCCATGGCGATAAAGAATGATTCGCTTTTCAGGTAGAAATTGGAATGGTGGGATGCCGAACCTCCTAAAAATACATTCAATACCGGAGTAAGTGTTAGCGAAACCAAAGCTGAAATCAACACGGCACTGGCAACCACGATTCCGAATTCGCGGAAAAGGCGGCCGGTGAATCCTTGTAAGAAAATTACCGGAATAAACACAATGGCCAGGGTCAATGAAGTGGAAATTACAGCAAAGAATATCTCGCGTGTACCTTCCAGGGCGGCCTGAAATTTATTCATCCCCTGTTCGATGCGCTTAAAGATGTTTTCGGTCACCACAATACCATCATCAACCACCAGACCGGTAGCCAATACAATTCCCAGCAGTGAAAGCACATTGATGGAGAATCCGAAAACATACATAATGAAGAATGTTCCAATGAGTGAAACCGGAATATCAATCAACGGACGTAAGGCGATTATCCAGTTTCGGAAGAAAAGGAAAATAATCAGCACCACGAGGAAAATAGATATTAATAACGTTTCAAGCACATCCTGAACCGACTGGCGGACAAAGATGGATTTATCACGTCCGATATTCAATTCGATTCCTTTTGGCGCATTCATTTTAATTTGCGCCAAACGTTTATTAAACTCATTCGAAATCTGAATATCATTAGCTCCTGGCAGCGGAATCAACGCCAGCGACACACCTACGTTTCCATTGGTAGCTCCACCCGATTCTTCATTTTGCGGACCCAGCACCGCTTCGCCGATATCGCTTAAGCGGATAACCTGATTGTCGGTTTGCCGGATAATCAGATTGTTGAAATCATCTTCTGTGACTAATCGTCCAAAAGTTTTGATAGTAAGTTCGGTGGCATTACCACGGATTTTTCCACCGGGCATTTCCACATTTTCTTTTTGAAGAGCGGCATTTACGTCGGCCGGCGTAATATTAAAGGCCGACATCTTAGCCGGATCAAACCATAAGCGCATAGCCGGGCGTTGCTGGCCGTAAATGGCTACGGAACTGATACCCGGGATGGTTTGCAGTTTTTCCTGCAATACATTCTCAGCATAATCGCTCATCTGCAGTGCATTCAACGTCTTGCTCTCCACCATCAACATGATAATAGGATCGCTGTTGGCATCGGCTTTCGTAACAGTTGGCGGCGAGTCAATGTCTTGCGGCAGGCTTCTCATGGCTTGCGAAACTTTATCGCGCACATCATTAGCCGCTTTTTCCAAATCGGCACCCAGTTCGAATTCAACGGTGATATTGCTCGATCCGATAGCCGATTGAGATGAAATGGATTTCACTCCTTCGATACCATTAATGGACTTTTCGAGCGGTTCGGTGATTTGAGATTCGATAATTTCGTCGTTGGCACCGGTATAACTTGTTTGTACAGTAATAATAGGAGGATCGATGGCCGGATAAAGGCGCACCGCCAGAAAGTTAAACCCTACTGCCCCCATTAATATAATGACAAGGCTTAGTACGATGGAACCGACCGGACGTTTTAATGCTATATCTGAAATGGTCATAACTAATTCTTTACAGATGAAAATATCAATTTGTTGCCTTCTTTGATAAATTGCAAGCCAGAAGTAACGATGGAATCGCCTGCCTGAAGGCCATCGAGAATTTCGATATTTGAAGCCTGGCGAATTCCGGTTTTAATGTTCACGAAATGCGCTTTACCGCCCCGCGCTACAATCACTGTTTTATTATCTTCCTGAGGAATGATGGATTGCGTAGGGATTAATAATGCGTTTTTGTTTTCATTCAGCCGCAGGATGACATTGGCAAAGGCACCCGAGATTAAATCTTTCGACTGGCTGTTGACGATGGCTCTTACTTTCAGGTTTCGGGTAGCAGCGTCGATGCCTTCTTCGGTAGCAATCACGGTGGCATCATACATCTTTTGATTGTTGTTCATGCTGAATTTTACTTTCATGCCGGTTTTAATTACCGAGCTGTATTTTTCGGGAACGCTGAAATCAATTTTAATCTTGTTTTCGGTACGGATAGTGGCCAGCAAGGTGGATGGAGTAATGATAGCTCCCACGCTTATGCTTCGCAAACCGATAACGCCATCGAAAGGAGCACGTACTTCGGTTTTGCGGATCATGGTTTTTTCTACCTCAATATCGGCTTTCAACGAGTTGAGCTGTAGGCCGGTTTGATCGTAATCGTTTTGGGTGATACCGTTCACTTTCAACAGTTCGGACTGGCGGTTATAGACCTGCTGTTGAATGGCAAGTTGCGATTGCAGTTTTTTGAGTGTTGCCTGCAAATCATCGTCAAATAATTTCACCAGCAAAGTTCCTTGCCGGACGAATTTACCTTCGGGCAGGTTAATCATCACCACTCTTCCGGCAACTTCGTTTTTCAAGTCCACTGTTTCGTAAGCCATTAATGATCCGGACACGGAAATTTCGGTAATCAAGAGTGATGGTTTTACGACGTAGGCTTCTACTTTTTTCTGTTTCTTCTCTTTTGGATCTTTCTTATTGCCTTTGTCGGGTAATGTCGA
>DATFAW010000280.1:0-17872 GCA_035254165.1 Paludibacter sp. | reverse complement strand
TATAGCTTTGTTAATCGAATCTAGATTGATGTTCTTGAGTTTACTGATTTATTCTGTCATTAAAATCGTTGAATACATATGAAGAAAATAATTTATGCGTTTACATTTATTCTCTCATTTCAATTTCTCCATGCTCAGATTTCTAATATTATTCCTTCTTCTAACGCTATAGCTCAAACTTCTGTTGCAGATTCGCACAATTGGACGGCATTTAATAATCCAGCCATGTTGGGTTATGTTGAAAATCCCGAAATTGGAATTGAATTCGAGAACCGGTATTTACTTTCGGAACTTTCAACCAAAACTTGTCAGCTTGCGTTGCCTTCCAATCTGATGAATACCGGACTTTCTTTCTCACACTTTGGTTATTCACTTTACCACGAAATGATGTTTGGCCTTGGGTTTTCGAGAAATTTTTCCGACAAATTTGCAATGGGCATGCAGTTTAATTATTATACAGCCTTTTTTAGTGCCTCGAATTCCTACCATGGAGCTTTTTTACCTCAAGTAGGGCTATCTGTTAAGTTATCTCCAAAATTTAACCTGGCTTTTCATTCTTTTAATCCTTTTCAAATCAATATCAGAACTGAATATGTGGTAAAACGCATACCATCTATTTTCAGTATGGGCACGGAATACTTTTTTACTCCCGAAATGGTTTGGCGTACGCAAACTGATAAAGAGGTGAGTAGCAATTATCGGGTTGCAACTGGCTTTGAATACCAAATGTTGCAAAATTTGAACGTAAAACTAGGCGCATATAGTTCCGATTATTTGGTTCCGTGCCTTGGTTTTGGTTTCAAAACCGGAGCCTTTCTGGTAGATTTGAATTGCGAGCAACATCCATTACTTGGCTTAAATACCAATGCAGCAATTAAATATAAATTCAGATAATAAGCTGTGCCTTAACCTAAACTATTGTGAAACGCTTGTTTGTTTATTTATTTTTACTTCTGATTTGTTCTTGTCCGGCAAGAGCGCAAGATGCCGTTTCCACCACTGAGCAATTGATTGCTGATATTTTTGAACAGTATGCGGCTGAAAGTGAAGAGGCAATCGATTATGATAGTTTTTTTGAAGATTTATTGTTTTGTGCTCAAAACCCGATTAATCTGAATCAGGCTAAGCGTGAAGAGCTGGAGCGCCTGCCATTTTTATCGGATATGCAGGTTGAGAATATTCTTTCGTACGTTTATCAATTTGGTCCAATGAAAACCATTTATGAACTACAATTGGTCGAAGGACTTGATATGACTGATATTCGGCGGATGCTCCTCTTTGTAAAAGTTGGTGAAGGTGGAGATACCGGCAAGAAGATTTATTGGAATGATCTATTGAAATATGGCAAGAATGAGTTGTTTTTTCGCGTGGATAAAGGCTTGGAAAGTAAAGAAGGTTATCAGTTTATACCCGAAGAAGGTTCGAAATCGGACGAGAGTAATTCAAAAAAATATATGGGAAACGAGCTTTATAACTCGTTGAAATACCGTTTTCATTACAAGGATAGGATTCAATTTGGCTTAACTGCAGAGAAAGATGCCGGCGAGCAATTTTGGGGAGCGGCACATAAAGGCTATGATTTTTATTCGTGTTACGTTCAATTCAATAATTTTGGTAAGTTCAAAACTATTGTTGTAGGTGATTTCCGGGCTAATTTTGGCCAAGGATTGGTGTTGCATCCTGAATTTGGTATGGGAAAATCATCGTATGTGCTCAATGTTACGTCTAGAAATTCAGGTTTGAAAAAATTTAGTTCTACCGATGAAAGTAATTATTTCCAGGGAGGAGGTGCTACTGTTCGGCTTGGCAGATTTGATCTTTCTGCTTTTTATTCCAATAAAATGATTGACGGCGACACGGTGAATGGAACTTTTTCAACCATACTCAAAACTGGTTATCATCGTACGTTGGATGAGTTGAGCAAGAGACACACTGTAAATCAACAAATTGTTGGAGCTAATTCCACTTATACTAATATGAATCTGCAAATAGGTGTTACAGCAGTTCATACGGCATTAGATAACAGCCTAGTGCTGAATAAATCGGTATACAATCATTTCTATTTTTCGGGTAGCAAACAAACTACCGGTGGTGTTTTCTATCGGTATAGATGGAAGAAGCTGAATTTATTTGGCGAAACAGCTACGACTGATAATGGTTCCATAGCCACGTTGAATGGCTGTTATTTTAGTCCGGCATCAAATGTCAGTCTGGTGGTTTTGCATCGCTATTACTCGCCGGAGTACGACACCTTTTATGCCTCTTCATTCTCCGAAACTTCACGGATAAATAACGAAAGTGGGCTGTATCTCGGAGCTGAAGTTCGTCCGTTCCGGAAATGGAAGTTTGCTGCTTATGCCGATAGTTACCGGTTTCCCTGGCCAAAGTATGGCATTGATGTACCATCCATTGGTAAAGATTATTTGTTTCAGGCGGATTTTGCTCCCAAACGAGATATTGCCATGTTTTGGCGGTTTAAATTTGAAGAAAAGCAAACTAATTTTTCCACAACAGGAGTGGTAATGCCGATAGTTATTCCGCTTCAAAAAACTTCGTTACGTTATCAGTTGACTTATTCTTACGGCAATTTCAATTTTAAGAATGTGCTTGAAGGTAATCTTTCCCGACAAGCTGATACCGATTGGACATATGGAGTTATTGCCTCACAAGATGTGAGTTATGCATTTCAAGATATTCCATTAAAAGTTGATTTACGTTACCAGTTTTTTGATGCAGTGAATTATGAAAATCGCCTCTATTCCTACGAAAAGGATGTGCTTTATGCTTTTTCCATTCCGATGTATTTTGGATTGGGAAACCGGTATTACCTGAATTTGCAGTACGATTTAAATAAATGTTTGTCGCTATGGTTCAAAATAGCACAAACGGTGTATGCCGACGATCGGGAATCGCTCAGCAGTGGCAATGAAAGCATTTTCGGAAATCGAAAAACGGATATCCGGTTTTTACTCAAGTGGGAGTTTTAGTCAAAACAATACAGGGTTATTTTGACGATTTTATACCACTATCAATCTCCAATGTCTAATTTTAAAAATATCGACTTGGAAATGGATGAATGTTACCTTTTTAACCCTGGAAATTGTTGTTTTTAGCAGATAATTTGGCATACCCTCAAATATTTACACAAAACTGCCATCTCTACATTGCAATTTTAGAATATTGCTGTATCTTTGTATTGTTTTTCAGCCCGAAGAAAAATTCCTCCCGCCGATTACCATAACATTATATCTCAACAGAATGGATTTATTAGAAAAAATTATGGCACGTGCCAAGGCAAACCTACAACGTATTGTATTGCCCGAAGGTACTGAGATCCGCACACTCAAAGCAGCGGATATTATTTTGAAAGAAAAAGCTGCTAAGCTTATTTTGATTGGAAATGCGAATGAAATTAATAAACTGGCTACCGAGAATAACCTGACTCACATTGTCGAAGCCACGATTATTGATCCCGAAACGGATGCGAAAATGGCGGATTATAGCAATTTGCTTTTCGAACTTCGCAAAAGTAAAGGCATGACGATCGAAGAAGCAACAAAACTTGCAAAAAATCCGTTATATTTGAGTTGTCTAATGATTAAGAACGGTGATGCTGATGGCGAGTTGGCCGGAGCACAAAATACAACCGGAAACGTACTTCGTCCGGCTTTTCAAATAGTAAAAACGTTGCCTGGAATTAACGTAGTTTCGGGTGCATTATTGATGTTTACGCCAACGCCTCAATATGGCGAAAACGGTTTGTTGGTTTTTGCTGACTGTGCCGTAAACCCAAATCCAACAGCACCTGAATTGGCTCAAATAGCGGTTTGTACAGCTGAAACAGCCCGTGTGATTTGTGGATACGAACCTCGTGTGGCTATGTTGAGCTTTTCTTCGAAAGGCAGTGCTAAACACGAATTAGTTGACAAAGTGGTGGAAGCAACCCGACTTGCTAAAGAAATGGCACCTGAGTTAATGATTGATGGTGAATTGCAAGCGGATGCTGCATTGGTTCCTTCGGTGGGACAAAGCAAAGCTCCGGGAAGCAAAATAGCGGGGCAAGCCAACGTACTGGTTTTTCCCGATTTGCAAGCAGGGAATATTGCCTATAAACTGGTAGAACGTTTCTCGGGAGCGCAAGCTGTAGGACCTATTTTGCAAGGGATGGCAGCACCAATTAATGATCTTTCGCGTGGTTGCTCTGTGGATGATATTGTGAGGATGATTACGATTACGGCAAATCAAGCGATGAAATATTAATTGACAATTCATAATGCATAATTCATAATTGGGTCATGCATTTTGATTTATCAATTATGCATTATGAATTATTAATCATGCATTAAATAATATTATGGCAGAAGAAATTATTGAAGCAATTGAACGCTACGGATTAAGCAAACGGAACCGGAACCGGACGCTGTTTTCGCGTATCGGTGTGGTTGGTTGTGGTAAAGAAGGGAGCGTAATTGCCACCACGGCGGCTCTCAATGGTATGGAAGTCGTTTTTCTGGAACTAAGCGAAGAAAGTATTGCCAATGCATTTGTTCGCATCGAGGAGAAATTGAATAAAAAAATCGAAAACTGGGGTTTGACTGAAAATGAGAAAAAGGCTTGTCTCTCTCGTATTTCAGGCACTACTGTTTACGAAAATTTCAGTGGTTGTGATTTTGTGATTGAAGCCATTCGTTACGATGACAATACCGGTGAACGTCGGGTTTTTCAACGCAAAGAAGTGTTCAAAGAGTTGGAAAGAGTGTTGTCTACAAAGGCAATAATTGCTTCCAATGTTTCTACAGTAATTGTAACCGATTTAGCATCGGAACTTGAGCATACCGAACGTTGTATTGGTTTGCATTTCTTGTCTAATATTCCTGGCTCGCAAATTATCGAAATAGTTCCAGGTCTGAATACCTCTACCGAAACTTTTGATAAAGTATGTCAGTTTGCCAAATTAATCAATCACGAATATGTACAGGTGATGGAATCTGCCGGATTGATTAGCATCCGTTTATTTCTTATTCAATTGAACGAAGCTTGTGCCATTCTGATGGAAGGAATTTCGAAGGTAGAAGATATTGACCTTGTGCTGACTGTTGGTTTTGGTCACCGTCAGGGGCTTTTCCGTACTGCCGACCAAATGGGAATTGAGAAAATTGTAAAATTGCTAGAAAACCTTTGGGATGAATATGGTAGTACAAAATACAAGCCGTCGCCGGTTCTGTTGAGGTTATTCCGTGCCAAACATTTTGGAGTAAGCCGTGGCAAAGGTTTTTATACTTATGATGAAGCGGGGAATATTGTAAAATAAGGAGAACAAAAAAGATGAAGATTCTTGTATTGAACTGCGGAAGTTCGTCAATTAAATATAAATTGCTCGATATGGAGAGCAATCTGGAGCTTGGTTCCGGAGCTGTAGAAAAGATTGGAATGAAAGGCTCTTTCCTGAAACACACTCGTCCCGATGGCGTTAAAGTGATGTTGAAGGGCGAAATTCTGGAGCATCAGATTGGCATTGAATATATTTTAGGAGTTCTTACCAGCGAGAAACATGGCTGCATTAAGTCACTGGAAGAAATTGGTGGAGTTGGTCATCGCGTGGTTCACGGAGGTGAAAAGTTCAATTCTAGTGTGCTGATTACCGACGAGGTAATTCAGAAGCTGGTTGAATGCATCGATATTGCTCCACTGCACAATCCGCCAAATTTGGCTGGTATCCGTTCTGTTTCGGAACTGTTGCCAACCATGCCTCAGGTTGGGGTATTTGATACGGCTTTCCATCAAACTATGCCCGACTATGCATACATGTATGGTATTCCGTATTCGCTTTACACCAAATACGGTATTCGTCGTTACGGATTTCACGGAACAAGTCACCGTTTTGTCTCGAAACGTGCGGCCGAATTCCTCGGACTGGATTATTATAACTCAAAAATTATTACCGCTCATATTGGTAACGGTGTGTCGGTAACAGCCATCGAAAATGGAAAATCGATAGATACTTCCATGGGATTTACTCCGATTGAAGGAGCCATGATGGGAACCCGTTCGGGCGACGTTGATTTAGGTGTGGTTACATTCCTGATGGAAAAAGAAATGATTGCCTCGTCGGCTGTTTCCACATTATTCAATAAACACAGCGGAATGCTTGGAATTTCGGGTATTTCGTCGGATATGCGAGATATTGACAAAGCCATCAAAGAGGGTAACGAACGTGCGAGACTTGCCCGTGAGATGTATGTATACCGGTTAAGAAAATACATCGGGGCTTTTGCTGCTGCTATGGGTGGTGCTGATGCTATTGTATTTACTGGCGGTATCGGCGAAAATCATGTTTTTACACGTCGTTATATATGCGAAGGTTTAGGATTTATGGGTGTAAAAATTGACTACGATTTAAATGCTGTTTCGCAGGGAGTTGAGGTTAAGTTGAGTACTCCCGATTCGATGGTTAATGTGGCGGTTATTCCTACAGACGAAGAATATATGATAGCTTACGACACAATGGAAATTTTGAAGGCTAATTAATTCCGATAGAATTTTTCTGGAATAAAAAACACCTGGAACATAATCGTTTCAGGTGTTTTTTATTGTTTTTTGAAGGTTGCTTTTTTTAATTGGAGTAGGAATTTTTCGACTAATAACAGCAATTGATACCCCTTTATTTTTTGCAACATACTTGAAATTCAAATCAAATTTCTATATTTGCATAACTAAAAATCAAGTCGGCATACAATTAGGTTAATCCATTCTTTTATGTTGGCTAAATCGGTTTTTTTGTGAAATTCAGAAAATCTGTGTTTGGAATTAGCAACTTAACTCAAATCATAATACGTAGAATCAAAGAACATGAAAATACTCGTTTTAAACTGTGGAAGCTCATCGATAAAGTACAAATTGCTTGATATGGAAACTAAAGAGGAGCTTGGTACAGGTGCTGTTGAAAGAATAGGCATGAAGGGGTCTTTCTTAAAACATGTACGCAGGGATGGCCAGAAAGTTCTCCTTAAGGGTGAAGTTTTAGAGCATCAAATTGGTATTGAATATATTTTAGGCGTATTGATGAGCCGGAAACATGGTAGTATCAAGTCATTGGAAGAAATAAATGGAGTTGGTCACCGTGTGGTTCATGGTGGTGAAAAATTCAATTCCAGCTTATTAATCACCGACGAAGTTATTCAGAAAATTACGGAATGTATCGATATTGCACCGCTTCATAACCCGCCAAATCTAGCGGGTATCAAAGCTATCAACGAGCTTCTGCCAGCTGTTCCTCAGGTGGCGGTATTCGACACAGCTTTTCACCATACTATGCCCGATTATGCCTATATGTATGGTATTCCATACTCTTTGTACAAAAAATATGGCATTCGTCGCTATGGTTTTCATGGAACAAGCCACCGGTATGTATCGAGACGTGCAGCCGAGTTTCTGGGTCTTGATTATTCAAATTCGAGAATTATTACGGCTCATTTGGGTAACGGAGGTTCAGTTTGTGCCATTAAAAACGGTAAATCGGTGGACACTTCCATGGGATTTACCCCAATCGAAGGTTTGATGATGGGAACCCGTTCGGGTGATGTTGATTTAGGCGTGGTTACCTTCCTGATGGAAAAAGAAATGATTGGCGCACCGGCTGTTTCTACCTTGTTCAACAAACACAGTGGTGTACTTGGAGTTTCAGGTATTTCATCCGACATGCGCGACGTAGATAAAGCCAAGAAAGAAGGTAACGAACGTGCCAAACTTGCCTGGGAAATGTACGAATACAGAATCCTGAAATATATAGCTGCCTATGTGGCTGTTTTAGGTGGTGTGGATGCTATTGTTTTCACAGGTGGAGTAGGAGAGAACCAAACTGAAACACGTGAGTATGTGAGCAAAAATTTGGCTTATCTGGGAGCAAAAATAGACTACGAACTGAATGCGGCTTCCCGTGGCAAAGAGGTGTTGCTGAGTACTCCCGATTCTACTGTGAAAGTCTGTGTAATTCCTACCGACGAAGAATTTATGATAGCGTCGGATACACTCGAGATAGTGCTACAGCAAAAATAATTTTGAATTATATTTCACATAAAAACCTCTCCGGGATTAAATCCCGGAGAGGTTTTTATGTGAGTAAAAATTATAAAGGATTTGATGTTATAGCAAGCCCGGATAGGATAATGACTTTACCGCGTTTGTTCCAACCTTGCTGCGTCCAATCTGAGCAATATAAAGAGTAAAATGGTAAAACCCCAGAGTGAAGAGCCTCCGTAGCTGAAAAACGGCAAAGGAATGCCAATAACAGGCATTATGCCGAGCACCATGCCAATGTTTATGGTCAGGTGAAAGAATAAAATGCTGGCTACACAATAAGCATAAATGCGGCTGAACTGCTCGCGCTGTCGCTCGGCAATGCGCAGCAGACGCATAAGCAGGAGCCAATATATAAACAATACCAGGGTTGAACCCCAGAATCCATGTTCTTCACCCACGGTGCAGAAAATAAAGTCGGTGTCTTGTTCCGGTACATATTTCAGCTTGGTTTGGGTGCCGTTAAGGAAACCTTTTCCCCAAAATCCGCCGGAACCGATGGCAATCTTCGATTGATTTACATTGTAGCCCGCACCGGTGATGTTGCTCTCCATTTTCAATAACTCTTTGATACGGACTTGTTGGTGTGGTTCGAGTATTCTTTCGAATAAGAAATCGGACGAAAAACAGAATAATACAGAAGCCAATGAGAATATTACCAGGACCCAGTATTTCTTATACCGGTAAAAGAGTTCAACAATCAACCAATAAATACATGAAGCCACTACGGTAAAAATGGCAACGTAATTATAACTGACGTAGAACCAGATATTCAACACATACGTTATCAAACCTATTACCAAGGTGCCAAGTAGTAAAATGAAGGCTTCTTTTCTGTTTTTCCCGAAGAAAATAGCATACCCAACCTGTACAAGCAGAATAATAGCCATGCCTAACACCATGCCCAATGTGCCTCTGTCCACCTGGATAGGAACAATGCTTAGTTTGATAATTACAACGAAAAGCAAAATGGCAAACGATCCGATTAATAGCACGATTCCGTTCATCCCTTCGCGGTAAAGCATCAGCAAAAATGCAACAAAAACCAAGGCAGTTCCTGTTTCATTTTGTAAAATAATCAAGGCAAAAGGAGTGAAGATAAGCAATCCTAACGGCATTAAATCTTTCCAGTTTTTTAGCTTGTAATTATAGGAGCTCATAAACTTGGAAAGTGCCAGTGCTGTTGCCACTTTAGCTAACTCAGCCGGTTGAAACCGGATGGGTCCAAATACTAACCACGAATGAGAACCTTTTATATCAGGTGCAATGGATCGGGGTGCAAAGATGGTAACAATCAGCAGTAATATAGCGATGCCATAAATAAAATAGGCAAAAAAGTTATACATCCTGGAATCAATTAGCAACAATGCTCCGCCAATGGCGAAAGCACTTAGAATCCAGATAAACTGCATACCGGCGCGTTGGCTGAAATCAAAAATACTTGCCTGGTCGAAGTCGTAACTGGCACCGTAAATACTGACCCAACCCATGAGAACCAGAGCAACGTAGTAAAATACCGTTGTCCAGTCCAGTGCATATTTTATACTAACGTTCTTGTACATTTGCGTTGGTTACTATATTTGTAGTTTTTTCTTGCAATTCTGTCCGTGTTATTTTGCCTTTGAGATATTGTTCCACTAGCAAGCTAAAAATCGGTGCAGCATAAGTCGATCCAAAGCCGGCATTTTCAACTACCACTGCAATGGCAATTTTCGGATTTACCCGTGGAGCAAATCCTACAAATACAGAGTGAGGCTTCCCATGGCTATTGTCGGCAGTACCCGTTTTTCCGCACATATCAATGCCTTCAATTTTTGCTGCACGTGCTGTTCCGTATTCGAATACCCGCCACATTCCTTCAAAAACAACAGGGAAATACTTTTTATCCACTTTGCAATAATGAATTTTTTTCAACATCGAATCGCACTTGTTCAGATGTGGAGTGATATAATGTCCCTCGTTGGCAATGGCGCACATCAGGTTGGCCATCTGAAGGGGAGTAGCCATAACCTCGCCTTGTCCGATTGCATTGGATCGGATAGTAATAGCACGCCATCCTTTTTCTGAACGATAAACCTTGTTATAGAATTTTTGCGTTGGAATGTACCCACGAGACTGCTCGTAGATATCGCCATCTTTGAATTTTTCACCAAGCCCAAAACTCTTTATACGGTCAACCCACTCATCATAAGTGGTTCTGAAATTAATATTTCTTGGACCGTATCCGTTTTTTTCCATAGTTGCCCGGAAAGCATTCCAGAAGTAAGGGTTACAACTTTGCTCAACAGCGCTCAGCAGACTTACCGGTGAACCATGATGGTGAGTACATTTCACGGGTGAGGATTCAGGACCATTACAACTGAACAGCGTATGTTCATCAATTCCGCCCATTTGCTGGCATACCAATGCCTGAAGTGTTTTAAACGCTGATCCCGGAGAATATTGCCCTTGAGTGGCACGGTTCATTAACGGTTTTGTTGGGTCATGCAATAAGTCATTGTAATTTTTTGACCGTTGACGTCCAACTAAAAGGGATGGATTGAATGATGGATTAGAAACCATGGCTAGTATCTCGCCGGTTGACGGTTCAATGGCAACTATACTTCCCATTTTTCCCTTCATAAGTGTTTCGCCCAATATTTGTAATTTAGCATCAAGGGTTAAAGTCAGGTTTTCACCAGCTTTTGGAGCAATGTCTTCTTTGC
Organism: Paludibacter sp.; assembly: GCA_035254165.1. Taxonomy (GTDB): domain Bacteria; phylum Bacteroidota; class Bacteroidia; order Bacteroidales; family Paludibacteraceae; genus Paludibacter. Next base: position 7,091 of record DATFAW010000280.1, on the reverse strand, counting down.
CATTCTCATATTTTCCTTTGATTCTTCCTTTGGCATCGCGGAGTAATATTTCCACGCCTTTTTCACCACGTAATTGCTCTTCGTAGGTATATTCTAAGCCATCACGGCCTGCGTAATCGCCTGTTTTGTAATAGTCGTCATTATCAATCTTTTTCTGGGATACCTCGCCGATACTTCCCAAAACATGAGCTGCATATGGAAAAGCATATTCGCGTAACGTACGGTTTTGAATGTAGAAGCCCGGATATTTGTACATTGATTGCTGAATAGTAGCAATGTCCTCAACGCTCAATTGGGTCATAAAAAGCTGTGGCGTATATGATGAATAGCTTGGATTTTTCCGACGATCTCTTATATCCGCAATCCGGGTTACAAAGTATTGTTTTGGAATGTTCAGTGCTTTACAAAAAGCAACAGTATCCAAGTCACGAACTTCCCGCATAATCAGGGCAATGTCGTACGCCGGTTTGTTGTAAACCAGAAGCGTATGCTTTCTGTCGTAAATAAGTCCGCGTGGCGGAAATTGCGTCTTTTTCAGGAAGGCATTACTCTCGGCACCACTTTTATATTTGGTGTCGATAATTTGTATCGTAAATAATCGTAAAACGTACAAAACAATGACAGCAGACATGATTCCGGCAATCACATATCTTCTGTTTTGAAGTGTGTCGTTTATCATAGTTTATTTTTTAACGAGCGATTGAATACCTAGAATCATCACTATTGTTACCAATGAACTGAGGACGATTTTGGCAAGTGTAATCCAGAAATTGCTAAATGAAAATGCTTCCAGCGTGAACAAGGTGGCATGATGGACAAAAACCAGTATTACAACATACTTAATGTAAGCACTCACACCAAAAGTATGAAAGGAAGGAGTGGGGTTGTTTCCTTCTTCAATGGAAGTAAACAATTTGATTATCCCGTTTCGAAGAAAAGCCACAAGTACCGTTGCAAAAGCATGCATACCTATGGTGTTGGAAAATGTATCAATAGTCAATCCCAGGCCAAAAGCCAGCAAAAGTGTTGCCCAGCGCGGCATTTGAACCGGAAGTGCCAGGATGAATAGGATGTATAAATACGGATTGATATACCCCAAAAATTGAATATTGTTTAATACCAGCACTTGAAAAAGCACCAAAAGTATGAAACGGATTATGTTTTGAAGTACTGTAGGCATATTTTTAGTTCATAATTAATAAATCACAATTCATAATAAATCATTATTCTGAATGTTTGTTCTCAATAACTGATAACTGTACAGATAACTGGTCACTGATTATTATTGTTCTTCTGCTTTCTTTTCTAACTCTTTTTGTTCCTGATGGTTGATATAGTTAATGACTTTCACATGCGAGAGTGTGCGGAAATTCACAGCCAGCTTTACTTTAATTTTGTAGTAAGCATCACTCTCCTTTATTTTAAAATCTTCAATATTGCCAACCGGAATTCCTTCCGGGAAGTTGGACGTAAACCCACTTGTAACCAATGTATCTCCTAATGCCAGTTCCACGTGGCGGGCAATATCTTTCAGGTTTGCATACCGGTAGTCCTCACCACCCCAAAGTAATCCACCGCTATAGTTACTTCGTTTGAATTTACAGCTGATCTCAAGTTTGGGATTCAAAATCGGAATCACCACCGCAAAACGGTTTGATACTGTTTTGACAATTCCAACCACACCTTCATCGCTGATAACGCCCATGTCGGTTTTAATACCGTCAATAGCACCTTTGTTCAGTGTTATGTAATTTTGAATTTTATTAGTGGAACAATTTATTACTTTAGCAGCAATAAATTGATATTCCATTTCTGGAGGAATGCGGAAATGAACAGAATCAGGAGTTTCTTTTTTCAGCGTTGACAACTTGTTCTGTAAGTTGATAATCTGATTTTTGAGCGAAGTATTTTCTTCCGAAAGGTTTTCATTGGCAGCGCGGAGTTTGAAAAATTCCACTACTGAATTGCTCCACTCGTACATGCCCGAAACGACTGAGTTGCTCGATGAAAGAAACACACTTTTTTGATATTCCTGATTTTTTACAATCAAGGTGAAGGAGATTACTTCTAAAAATAGAAATAAAAACACAACGCTGTATTGAATCAAAAAGTTGATGAGATTCTTCATGATGGGCGAAACTGCACGGAGAAAATATTGTTTTTACAGAGAAAAAATTTTCGGTAAGCACAAAGTAATCCCTTGTGTTTACCGAAAATTCAAGTTAGTTTTATCGAATAAGGAACGAGAATTTATCTACATTTTTCAACGCAATACCTGTTCCGCGAGCTACGGCACGCAATGGATCGTCAGCAATGTGGAATTGGATATTCAACTTGTCGGTCAAACGTTTGTCCAATCCGCGAAGCAAAGCTCCACCACCAGCCAGATAAATACCACGTTGAACGATATCGGCATACAATTCGGGTGGAGTTTGTTCCAAAGCACTCAAAATAGCAGCTTCAATTTTCGAAATAGATTTTTCCAGACAATGTGCAATTTCCTGATAAGAAACCGGAACTTGCATAGGCAAAGCTGTCATACGGTTTGGTCCGTGAACGATATAATCTTCGGGAGCATCTTCCAGGTCGGTCAATGCAGCACCTACATTTATTTTGATTAATTCCGCTGTGCGTTCGCCCACTTTGATGTTGTGCATACGTCCCATGTATTCTACAATGTCAAGTGTTAAATCATCGCCTGCAATGCGAATTGATTTGTTCGAAACGATGCCACCAAGTGAAATAACAGCGATTTCAGTAGTACCACCACCTATATCAACAATCATACAACCGTTCGGAGCTTCCACATCGATACCAATACCAATAGCAGCAGCCATTGGTTCGTAAATCATGTATACTTCGCGTCCACCTGCATGTTCCGACGAGTCACGTACCGCACGAATTTCCACCTCGGTACTTCCCGAAGGAATACAAACAACCATTTTGAGAGTAGGAGAGAAGAGGTGATTCTTGGTAGGAATCATTTTTATCATGCCGCGAATCATTAATTCGGCAGCATAGAAGTCGGCAATTACACCATCGCGCAATGGGCGAACGGTGCGAATTCCTTCATTTTCTTTTCCAACCATTTGGCGTGCTTTCTCGCCAATGGCGATGAGCTTATCGGTACGTTTGTCCAAAGCTACTACCGATGGCTCATCAACCACAATTTTATCGTTGTGAATGATAATCGTATTGGCGGTACCTAAGTCAATAGCTATTTCTTGTGTAAATGAAAATAGTCCCATTTCTTAATTTATTTCAGATTTTTATTTTATTCTTGTTAACCGTAGAGACAGGGCATGCCCTGTCTCTACAAAAAAAATTAATGTTTAAAATGACGGAATCCGGTAGTCACCATTGATAAACCGTTTTCGTTGCACGAAGCAATTGACAGTTTATCATTGATAGAACCGCCCGGTTGAATCACGGCTGTAATTCCTGCTTCCGAAGCAATTTGAACGCAATCAGGAAATGGGAAGAACGCATCCGAAGCCATAACCGCTCCTTTTAAATCGAAGTTGAACGTTCCGGCTTTATCAATTGCCTGGTTCAATGCATCGACACGTGAAGTTTGACCAACTCCGCTTGCACACATCTGTTTGTTTTTGGCAAACACGATAGCGTTTGATTTGGTGTGTTTTACAATTTTATTGGCGAAGAGTAAGTCTTCAATTTCTTCAGCCGTTGGAGCTTTGTCGGTCACAACTGTCAAATCTTCAGCCGTTTCAATGTGTGTGTCTTTGTCTTGCATCAACACGCCGTTAAGCACCGAACGGAATTGTTGTGTTTTATTCTTAGCTTCTTTGATAATCAGGATAATTCTGTTTTTCTTTTGGCTCAGGATTTCAATTGCTTCTAAATCATAATCAGGAGCAATAACTACTTCGAAGAAGATTTTATTCATTTCTTCAGCTGTAGCTTTGTCAATTACTGCATTGGTAATCAATACTCCTCCAAATGCAGAAACCGGATCAGCGGCCAAGGCTGCATTCCATGCATCTACTAACACCGGACGCGAAGCAATACCGCATGCGTTGTTGTGTTTCAGAATGGCAAACGTAATATCGTCGAAATCGTTGATTAAGTTTACAGCAGCGTCAATGTCCAACAGGTTGTTATAAGAGATTTCTTTTCCCTGCAATTGCTCAAACAAGTCTTCAAACTTGCCAAAGAAGACACCTTGTTGGTGAGGGTTTTCGCCGTAACGAAGGATTTTTGCATTGTTTTCGCTTATGCGGAAACCGCTTTTTTCCTGTCCGTCGAAATAGTTGAAAATAGCCGAATCGTAGTGCGAAGAAACTGCGAAAGCCTCTTTTGCAAACCAGCGACGTTCTTCAAGGGTAGTTTGTGCACCATTTGCCGAAATAATTTCGAACAAAGGTTCGTATTGGTCTTGCGAAGCTACAATAACCACATCATTATAGTTTTTAGCAGCAGCACGAATCAATGAAATACCGCCAATATCGATTTTTTCGATAGTAGTTGGTTCGTCGGCTCCGGCAGCCACAGTGGCTTCGAAAGGATATAAATCAACAATAACTAAATCTATTTCAGGGATTTCGTATTGAGCAATTTGAGCTTTGTCGAGCTCTAAATCACGGCGGTTAAGGATTCCGCCAAATACTTTTGGGTGTAATGTTTTTACTCTTCCGCCCAAAATTGATGGGTAACCGGTAAGGTCTTCAACAGCACTACACGGAATATCAAGAGATTCAATAAATGATTGTGTTCCGCCAGTTGAAATAAATTCAACACCTTCGGCATGTAATTTTTTTATGATTACGTCTAAGTTATCTTTGTGATAAACAGACACTAATGCTCTTTTGATTCGCTTTTTCTCCATATTCCTTTTTACGTTTATTTATGGGATGCAAAGCTACAAAAAAATAGTTATTTCATCAACACAAATAGTTGATTGATTTTAAGACTCAACCAAATTTAATAAGTTGATACAGAAATACACAAAAATACGCGAAGTGAATAGAAATTGAAGAATTTGTATATTGTTGAGCAAAACTGAAAAATTACCATAGAGAATTTTACTCTATCGCTTCTTTCACGGTTTTAAAAGCTTTTTCGAGCTTCAACATTTCTGTGGACATAAATTGGTAGAATTCCATCCACTGGATGCGACGGTGGAGGTCGATGCCGGTTTTCTTGGTATAAATGCGGCACACTTCGCTTCCACATTCACGGATATAGGCAAAATCCCAGATTAATCCATCTGGAAATTGCTTTTCCATAATCGTTTTATAGTGTTCAAACTGTTCGTATTTTTCTAATCTTTCTTTGGCATTGTGCAGGTTTATTTCCAATATCACGAAAGCTCCTTCGCGCGTGGCATCAAACTTCATTTCTACGCCTTTCATCTTGGTATTGTACAGCATAAACTTGCTTTTCCGGCGTTTTAATGCCGGAATCTCGCTGCAATACGTGCCAAATCCTTCCCAGAATTCTTTTTTCAGTTGTTTTAATTCTTCTTTACTATACATTTGGTTGATTGGTTAATCAGTTGAGTAGTTAATTGGTTTGTTCGTTTTTTATATTGTTTTGATTGTCAGTCGAAACGATATTAATTTCGTTCCCCCAAAAACCCAACACAGGATCTTTCAAAACCAATCAGCCAATTAACCAATCAACTATTTTATAATCTTATACATGTTTCCCGGTAAACACTTCAGCACGCCTTTAAACTCCATTTCGAGCAGCATGGATGAAATCTTGCTGATTGGTTTTTCCAGTTGAATAGCTAATTCATTCAGCTGAATGCCTTCCGGATTTTGGCGCAGCGAAGTGACAATTGCTTGCTCTTCGTCCGAAAGATCTAAAAACAGTGCGGTTTGGATGCTGGATATTGATTTGGAATCTTGTTTTTCCCAATTCATAAAACGCAATACATCTTCGGCCGATTCGATGAGTGAAGCTTTATTATATTTTATCAGCGCATTGCATCCGGCTGACCATTCGTCTGAAACCCGTCCGGGAAAAGCAAATACATCGCGGTTATAATCATTAGCCGCTTCGGCAGTGATTAATGCGCCTCCTTTTGCGGCCGATTCTACTACAACTATAGCATCACAAAGTCCCGCAATGATACGGTTTCGCTGTACAAAGTTTTGCCGGTCGGGATTTGTTTGGCTAAGATACTCGGTCAGCAATGCTCCATCCTGCAACATTTTTACAGCCGTTGGCCGATGCGTTGCCGGGTAGATTCTATCCAGTCCATGGCCGATCACGCCAATGGTGGACAAATTATAATCAAGAGCTGTTTTGTGTGCACAAATATCAACTCCATAAGCCAATCCACTAACGATAATTGTATTGGGTTGCATAGTTGCCAAATCAGCAATCAGTTTCGTGCAATTCTCTTTTCCTGTTTCAGTGGCATTGCGGGTACCAACAATTCCTACAAATTTCCCATTATTCAAATCGCAATTCCCCTTGGTATAAATCATAATGGGCGAATCGGCGCATTCTTTCATACGAAAAGGATAATCGCGATCGGTAAAATAGGAAGTTTTGATTTTATTCTTGATAATAAATTCTATTTCTTTTTCTGCACGTGCTAACACGTTTTGTGACACAATTTCGCGGGAAAGTATTTCGCCGATTCCGGGAATTTTAGCCAGATTCTGTTGCTTTTCGCTGAAAACTCCTTCCATACTGCCAACGTACGCAATCAGGTTCTTAGCCAGATTGTTTCCGATACCTTTTATAAGTGTAATACCGATTTTGTATTTTAGTGTTTCGTCGTGCATCGTTGCATGTTACTTCAAAATTCTTATTTTTCTCAGGAATCGCATGCATTGCCAGCCGATTAGAACGCCTGTAATGTCGCTAAACCAATCAAACCATTCGGCTGTGCGGGGTGCAAAATACATTGGCTGAAGAATTTCAACAACTCCACCAAGAAAAACCGGGAATACCAGGCAAATTAAAATAAATGCTAATTTATTGGTGTTATTTCTTTTTGCATATTTCCAAAAATCGTAAATAAGCATGCAGGTTAACCCCGAATACAAAAACAAATGAACAAATTTGTCTTCATAAGGAAATGACGGAACTCCTTTAAATGCTGATGGTGGAGC
>DATFAW010000279.1:0-2061 GCA_035254165.1 Paludibacter sp. | reverse complement strand
AATGAAACCGCGAATTCTGGATTCCTCTCTATATGCCTTGTAACAAGTCTTTCACTTTTTCCAAATCTTCGGGTGTGTCAATTCCTACCGTTTCCACGTCGGTAAAGCCGATTTTTATGCGATAACCATTTTCGAGCCAGCGAAGCTGTTCAAGCGATTCGGCAATTTCAAGTGGCGATTGTTCCAATTGTGTCAGTTCACGCAATACATCGGCCCGGTAAGCATAAATGCCGACGTGCTTCAGGTAGGAGTGAAGCGAAATCCAATTTTCAGGCTCAGCTCCACGTCTGAACGGAATCACCGAGCGGCTAAAATACATTGCTTCGTTTTGCTTATTGATAACCAGTTTCGGATTGTTCGGATTGTTTAGAAATTCGAACCCGTCTTTTTCGGTTACTTTTTTAGCCAACGTGGCTATCTGAGTATCTTGTTCGACGAAGCATTTCTGTAATTCAGCTATTTGTTCCGGTTGAATAAATGGTTCGTCACCCTGAACATTGACAACTACGTCAAACCATTCCTCCAGTTTCGAGAAAGCTTCAAAGCAACGGTCGGTTCCACTCTTGTGTTGGTCGGAAGTCATGATGGCTTTGCCGCCAAATGCAAGTACGGCGTCAAAAATCCGTTGATCGTCGGTAGCCACGTATACATCGGCAAGTGCTTTTGATACCTGTTCGTAAACACGTTGAATCATGGTTTTTCCACCAATATCAACTAATGGCTTTCCAGGGAAGCGGGTAGAGGCAAAGCGTGCAGGGATTATCCCAACGAAACGTAATGGACTGGGTGTTTTGGGAGAAGTGGTTGGCATAATTTTAAGTAAACGAGTTTAATTCTGGTTATCTTCTGCGGCGGTAAATCTTTTTTCTGGACAACGAAATCCAACTGACACTGCGCATTAAGAGCAAGATGATTATCGGGCAAGCGGCTATATTTATTGATTGAACCGAAAGTGCAAATGCGATTAATGCCCCTATGAGAATGAAGACATTTAAAATGTGATAGAAGAATAAGGCTACGCGTAGTCGTCTTACCCAGAGCAGCGAAACAACCAGCAAGCTAAGCGGATTTAACCAGAGTAAATTCAGGTTCTCTTTTACCAACGGATGCACTGAGAAGAACATCAGGTAAAATACGATTAATCCTGCCAAGCCGGTAGCTCCATATAAAAAAGCATCAAAGGGTTTGTAATAATATCTTCGTTTTGTATCCCAAACCGTGATAACGGAACCGATAATCAATAAAAGAATAGAGAATGTTATTGGTTTGAATAGCCAACTTGTTGTTTCATCCTTTACATCGTTTTTTTGTACAAGTACTCGTCTTTCCGAAACTAATTTTCTTGTTCCACCCTCGCGCATATTTATTTGGGCTGTTTCAAACTCGCCCATCAAAATTTCCGGCAGAAACATGCTTTCGCTTTCAGTAGCTATTTTGTCGGCTCGCAATCCAAAGACTACGTCAATTCCAAATTTCAGCCAGGTGTCATTTCCCACATAAACTCCAACCAATTGGCGAAAGGTTTTGGAATCGTATGATTCCTGAAATTTCACATAACCATGAAGTGAGGCCAGTATTTTATCGCGGGGCCGGGTGGCACAGTTGTCAAAGATGAAGTTGTAACGGTATGTTCTGTTCTCTGGCTCGTAATTTCGCATTAAAAGGGCAAATAAGTCTTTTTTCTCGGTTGTAGTGAGATTTAATATTTGCTCAACGACCATTGAATTCCGTTGCGTATATTCCGGCAAGAAATTCCGGGTATCATAGATTCCGAGCTGATAATCAGTTTCTCCTTTTATGAATTTGTAGTAGAAATTATTCGTCTCAAAACTGAAAATCCCGTAATTGAAAACGACATCAAAGTTGTTTTTCTTATCATTAATACGAATTGCAGTATGTCCGAACTTTGCATAAATCTCTTCACCCGGCGAGCAGGTTATTAAACTTACAACAGCAGAATCGCTAATTGAAACTTGTTGGGCACTTATACTTAAAATATTGAGAAGGATACTTATAATTAACAAGGTTCTTTTCATCGAATGCAGTTGCTAGTGTGTTGTA
>DATFAW010000278.1:0-5867 GCA_035254165.1 Paludibacter sp. | reverse complement strand
TTTGTAACTATATAAGTTCATTTTCAATTATCTCCGTCATAACCTCTTTAATATCCAATCCGGCAGCAGTTACCTGTTGTGGAATAAAGCTGGTAGCAGTCATTCCCGGTGTAGTGTTGACTTCCAATAAATTTATGACATCGCCTTCGGAAATTATATAATCGATACGCACAATACCTTTGCAACCCAAAATATCGTAAATGGCCGAAGTGAGTTTTTGAACACGCTCTGTCAATGAATCGCTGATACGAGCCGGTGTGATTTCCTGAACCTGACCTTTGTATTTCGCATCGTAATCGAAAAACTCATTTTCGCTAACAACTTCTGTTACAGGCAAAACCTGAGTTTTTGTCTTGGTTTTATAAACGCCGCAAGTAATCTCAGTTCCTGAAAGAAATGCTTCAATCATCACCTCTTCGCCTTCGGCAAAAGCTTTAGCAACTGCAGGTTGAACTTGCTCAATACTCTTCACTTTGGTTACTCCAAAGCTGCTTCCACCCACGTTAGGTTTCACAAAGCATGGAAAACCGATTTTTTGAGCCACTACTTCGTCCGAAACCGTTTGTCCGGCACGAAGCACCAACGATTCAGCCACTTTTACACCAAAACCTTTCAGGTATTGATTGCAAGTGAATTTATTGAACGTTATAGCTGCAGCCAACACACCACAACAAGAATATGGTAAGCCAATCAATTCAAAATAACCTTGAAGAATTCCGTTTTCGCCGGGAGTACCGTGAATGGTAATATAAGCAAAATCAAAAACAGTCTTTTCTCCGTTTCGGGTAAAGCTAAAATCATTTTTGTCAATGGCAATTTTCTCAGCATCCGACCATTCAACTTGCCAAGTGTGACCTACTATGGTAACAATAAACAAATTGTAACGCTCTTTGTCCATAAACGAATACAGTCCTGCTGCACTTTTAAGCGAAACAACAACTTCCGATGAATCTCCACCTGCTACAATGGCAATGTTTTTTTTCATAATATAACCCCCAACCCCTAAAGGGGAGTTTAAAATAGTATTATTATTATTTTTCAATCATTATATTTACCTAAACATCAGAGGAAAAACTAGCCCAGTTCCCCTTTAGGGGTTAGGGGTCTACTCTTCACTTAATACTTTTGCATATTTCCGCCATTTGTCAATCAATTCCTGCATATCATCCGGCAGCTCACTTTCGAAATGCATATATTCGCCAGTACGTGGATGTACAAAACCAAGCGTTTTGGCATGTAATGCTTGCCGCGGACAAATGAAAAAACAGTTTTTTACAAAAGCTTTGTACATAGCCGTATTTGTTCCTTTCAGGATAATATGGCCGCCATATCGCTCATCATTAAAAAGCGTATGTCCAATGTGCTTCATGTGAACCCGTATTTGGTGAGTACGACCGGTTTCTAAGCGACATTCTACCAATGTAACAAATCCTAGCCGTTCCAGTACTTTATAATGCGTTACAGCATGTTTAGCAAGTGGATTTTCACCTTCGGGAAAAACAGTAAACTGCATTCTGTCCCGTGGATCACGTGCTAACGCCCCAATGATGGTTCCTTCATCTTCCTTTACATTTCCCCAAACCAAAGCCTGATAACGGCGCTGGGTTGTTTTGTTAAAGAATTGCTTTCCCAGATGCGCTTTCGCTTCTTCTGTTTTGGCTATCAGTATTAAACCGGATGTGTCTTTATCAATGCGATGTACCAATCCTATGCGTGAATCGTTCGCATCAAATTCGGGATGATCTTTTAAATGCCAGGCAATGGCGTTAAGCAAAGTTCCATCGAAATTACCAAATCCGGGATGTACAACCAGGTTAGGTTGCTTATTAACCAGGATGATATCGTCGTCTTCATACACAATGTTGATAGGAATATCCTGTGGAATGATTTCGAACTGCGAAGGAGGATAAGCCAGCACAATGGTGATAACGTCGTTTGGTTTAATGCGGTAATTCGATTTTACCGATTTACCATTTACCAGAATATTGCCTGCATCTGCAGCTTCCTGAATCCGGTTGCGCGATGTATTTGACATACAGTTAACCAAGTGCTTATCAATGCGTACCATGGCCTGGCCCTTATCAACAATAAACCTAAAATGTTCGAAAAGCTCTCGCTCCCCTCCCACTTCTTCTATTTCATCTTCTTCTACTTCTTCTAAAAATTCTTCTGACACGTTTTGACGATTATGTGAGTTTTAGAAAAACTGTTCATCAGTTTCTGCTGGTTTTTTATCTTCTTCGAAAACTTCATTCAGTCTCGATTTATCTTTAGTAAGATAAATATCAATGCGGCTTCCGGCTGGTAAAGTAGTACCGGCAGCAGGGCGTTGACGATAAATGATATATTCTGATTCATTACCTGAAGGTGGAACATCAAATTCAACGGCACCTATAATAAATGAGGAAGTTACCGCTTCTTGATTCGCTTCATCCAATCCTTTTCCCTTTAGCATAGGAACAGTTGTACTTGCTTCGCCCAAACCATTACCCACAACCAATACCAAAGCACTTCCCTCTGGTACGCGTGTTCCGGGCAAAATAGTTCTTCCATGAAATTTCACTTCCGAAACTAAATCTTTGTATTCAGATGGTGCATATTCCACATTAGCAACACTTAAACCTACTGATTGCAACATGGCATCTGCCTGACGGTAAGATACATCGTTTATTTCAGGTAAAGTTACTTGTTTTACTTTTCTGGAATTGATTATAATATAAACGGGACGGTTAGTCTTTACAGCAGAATTTGGAGCCGGAATCTGGTCGATGATAGTTCCCAATTTTTTGTCGCGAACATACACAGAGTCAATCACTACCGGATATAAACCTTTTTTTGCCAATAGAACCTGAGCTTCTTCAACATATGATCCCCTTAAATCGGGAATTACTTCCGATTCGCCATGATGTGTATAAAAATCGATACTAATAAGCGTAATCCACGATATAGCTATAATAATACCAATGGCTATAAGTACATTTTTAAGTACAAATCCACCGAAGGTTTCTTTCCAAAATTTTTTTAATTCCATAGTTGATCGAAATTACATGACTTGATTATCAAAGGAATAAACCGAATAAAGAACGGCTGATATTTGACACCAAAAATAATGAATTTATTGCTTCATCAGGGCATAAAAACAAAAAAAGTAAAAACTTACAGGGAAGTCTTTACTTTCTTTATACTGTTTTGACAGATAGATTAGTGTTTGTGACGTGCTTCGTCTGCAACTGTAAGTTTTGCTCTACCTTTGGCACGACGGGCTGCTAATACTCTGCGTCCGTTAGCTGTTGCCATTCTTTCACGGAATCCGTGTTTGTTTTTTCTTTTTCTAACAGAAGGTTGGAATGTCCTTTTCATTGCTTTTTGTATTTTGCGTTATTATTTTCTCTTTCTGAGTTTGGGACTGCAAAAATAGATGTTTTTTTCGAAACTGCAAACTGTTGATAACTTTTTCTGCTTGTTTTTCAGAAAGTAATTTTTAAACTTATGGCAGATGACTGTAAAAAGCTTCAAACCTGACTACTGGTTACCTATTCGCGAACGACGAAAACAATGGAAAACTAACCTTGATGCCAATGTTTTTGTATTTAGATCCGTCAAAACCACCGAAAACACCTATTCTTCCTAAAGTATTAAAGCCAATGGAATAGCCTACTTCGGCATAAGGTGCTTTGTTTTGCTCACTCCAGAGTAAATGGAATTGAAGTGATTCATTGAAAAGATAGGATTGCAAAAATCCTATTCGCTTCAATAACAAATAATCGGAAGTCCAATTCAAATGTGTTTCCAACCATCGACTATGACTGTTGGAATAATTATCCAATAAACTGAACGTGTTATCAAACGATTTGTCGGTTATGAATAGGGGAGTGGTTGCAAAATAATTAAGATCAGGCGCATAGAGTTTTTTCTTTGTCAAGAATGTTCCGGCGGATACATTGTAATAAAATTTATCAAATTCCGAAAGTTTCAGGCTTTGTCGAACAGATAAATTAATTTTATCGTAAGATGCTTGTTCTTTTTTATTTATCAAGTCAATTGCTTTTTTATAATCCGCTGTGAATGTAGGGTAGGGCGAGCTGACATACACTTTCTTGCCATCGCTGATACGATACCTGTAGAAAGGTGTATATTCCAGTTTAAACCACGCCGCTGTCGCATAATTATCGGGAAAAGCATCGCTGTAAGCTTGGTTTGGATAATTCTGCCGGGGAGAGTTTCCAAAAAAATGATAGCTGGTTTGATTCCTCAACAATTTCCGGTTTTCGTAAGCTGCACCGGTAGTTAAACGCAATCCATTCGATATATCTATTTGATTTTCTGCAAATAAATATTTGTTTTGATAGAAACGAATCACATTGTCGCCAAAGAAAAGCGATGAAACAGAATTCAATAAGCGCGAAGTTCCTTTACCGTTCTGAATATCTTCGGTGGTGTTTCCAACAGCCAACCGCAATTGTCCATTTGAAAATGGAGCATATTGATACATGCTGTTCACGCTCCAAACAACCGATTTTCGGGCAGTAGTGTAATAGGCAGAAGGTGAAATAATCAACCGGTCAGTTTTAGTTGTATTTACGTTCAACGACATTGTTTGCCCCAGCCATAAACCGTCTGCAAAATTGTACTCTTTCAACGCGCCTTTCAACAGTCCGTCAAATGACAATCGGGCAGATTTACCCAAACCAATATTTCCACCCTTCACTAAATTTGCTCCTTTATTGGAATCTCCCAAACGAATTTCAATAGAATTACCTGTTGTTTTTACAGCTTTAGACACTTGTGAAGTGTCCTTTTTACTCAAACTTTCAGCTTCGTCGGCACGAAGTGGCACATTTCGTACATCTTCCCAAAATGTAGAATCACGTTTTGTTGCCATTGAATCTATTTCCATCTTTACCAATTCAACATCTTTCATTTCAATAGACTCTTTTCGCTCTTTTAACTCTTTCGGTTCAATTGCCGATGTAGTTAATCGAGCTAATTTAAGTGCATCTTTGGTTGATATTTTGTCTTTGGCCGACAATTCATCTATTTTATCAAGCACTTTCTGTTGTTTCTTTGATACGGGTTGGATGATTTTTTCCATAGTTTTTTGAGCCCGGGCCAAATTTGCCGATTCGTTTACTTTTATGGTTTTATATTTTACCGACGAATAAAACCGACCGTATCCTTTTACTCCCATTGTGCCGATATTGGTATAAATATCATAGGTAATTGGCATAAATACAGATGGCTTTACTTCCTGATAATCAATTTTTGTGCGCGTTGTTGTACCCATTTCATTCTCATTCAACTCAACTGAATACACGCTCCAGTTATTTTCTAAAATATACACATAGCCCGAAAATAGTTTTCCGCTTTTTACTTTCGGTATCACTTTTATTTTGTTTACCTGATAATTTCCGCTTGTAAAAATATCTTCCAGTTTAAACTGATAATAGCGAAATGCCTGTGGGGATAAGGGTGAAATTTCATCCATAAAAAACGGAGCGTAAATACTTGAGGTTGGTATTCGAATTCCACCTTTGGGTTCCATTTCTTTCGGAATCGAACTTTTGTAAGCAATCACTTTTTGGGTATATTTTGACGGCGACTGATAGGTAATTTCATTCTGCGATTCCAGCACCATCAGTTTTCCAATAAGTGATAGCAATTTATTATCCTTGATCATCATCTTCATAAGCCCCGGGATTTTCTCTATTTTCGCACTTCCCTTCAAATAATTCTCCGAAGTGAAGCCGGAAACCTGATACAAATGAAAAGGTGCACGTGCAATGGCATGGCGCATGACTTGATAAGCCGGATTTTCTTTTGATGGCGTAACAATTACTTCATTTAGACGAAGTGGTTTCACAGAAAGA
>DATFAW010000277.1:0-6048 GCA_035254165.1 Paludibacter sp. | reverse complement strand
TCTAATTTTGATTGTTTTCCAAAAGAATCAAACACCCCGGCTTCACCAATAATCTGCCCTGAGTTTTTGTCCTCAACAGCAAAGATTCCGATTCCCGAAGCGTAATTTATGTTGTATCTGTTATATTTCTCTATAAGCTGTTCACGAGTCCACTTGTAATTGCCATTTGAAATATATTTCATATTTACTTCCTGTGTGTAAACCTGCAAAAGAGATTCGATATCTTCCGGCTCAATATCTCGTATTAAAAGTCTTTCTGTTTCAAGTTTTATATTCATAGCACAGCAATTTTGCAGAGAGAACCAAATCTTGTATCTCTACATATCCTCTAAATATTCAATAGCTTAATGTTGAGAAGAAAACCAAATACCATTTATTCTTTTTCAGCGCAAATATCTCTTTAACAGAAAATCCAGAATCTTCAATGTAGGTGTCTATCACAACCAATTTGTTCTTTTTTTTGGTTTTTCGTACATACCTTTCATTGTCAATAGTTATTACAGTGTCTTTATTGGGGAAATAAGTATCCGTCAACATTCGCCAATCTTTTTTTTCCCAGCCGTCGATAATAGAATCGCCCAACACATTGGTTGCTGTTATAGGCACATCAATGTTCCGTTCGCCTTTGAGCGGAAATACAATCCGGCTTACTTGAAACAGACTATCGGTATAAAACACTTTCAAAAAATGTTCAAAATCCTCGGTCCCTTTTATCGTATTGATACGGTATTCTTTTTGAAATTCGGGCAAGTGCGTGGTTCTTTGAGCTGCTACTTTTACGTTATAACTACAAAATGTAATTAACCCAATCGAGATGATTATATTCCTTTTCATATTCTGTTCAATTAATCTGTATTACCGGGGATATTATTAACTGCACGCAAGCCGAAAGTATACTTTGCTTTATATCTTGGGGTATTCTGCGGATAGACTTTTTACTACCATTCAAATTTCGCATCAAAGATAAATACTTTGTTTTAGTTAACCTATTTATTCTACAAAATAATCAACCTGCTTAATCAATTAATTAAGAATAAAACATATGGAGCTTTCGATTCATAAAGGCAAATGTTTAGCGATCTTCGCAAATGTTTATTTGGCTTCCGTAATAAAAAAAATCCCCACTACATAACTGTAGCGAGGATTTATTATTTTTGATACCTGATCAGTGGTTTGCTGATCACTGTCAACTGTACTTATACTCCCAATGAAGTGCGTACTGCATCAATCTTTACATTGGCAGCAGCATCGGCAGCACTATATTCTGCACGGCTATTCATTGTGCCACGGACTTCGATGTAGAACTTGATTTTTGGTTCAGTTCCCGAAGGGCGAACAGAAATTTTGGTTCCATCTTCGGTGAAATATTGCAATACATTCGAAGTAGCAGGCATAACCAGATCGGTCACCTGTCCGCTTCCAAGGTCGGTCATTTTCAACGAATCGTAGTCTTTTACTATTTTTACTTTCGAACCTGCAATTTCTTTTGGCGGATTACTGCGGAAATCGCGCATCATTTGTGCAATTTCTTCGGCTCCCGATTTGCCTTTGCGCACAACCGAGATTCCTTTTTCTTTTCCGTAACCGTATTCTACATAGATATCTTGCAACAGTTCGAACAATGTTTTGCCATTGTCTTTGGCCCATGCAGCTATTTCGGCCATTACCGTACACGACGAAACAGCATCCTTGTCGCGGGCAAAATCTTCGGGCAAGAAACCGTAGCTTTCTTCGCCACCGCCAATGTATTCTTTCTTGCCTTCGTTTTCACGAATCACAGCAGCAATCCATTTAAATCCGGTGAAGCAGTCGAACATTTCCACCTTGTTACTATCGGCAATTTGTTTGATGATTTCGGTAGTAACAATCGTCTTTACGATATATTGGTTGCCTGTCAATTTGCCCAGTTCTTTCCAACGACGGATCAGATAATAGATAAAAATCAACGCAGTTTGGTTTCCGTTTACCAGAATCCATTCTCCTTTGTCGTTTTTTACAGCTATACCCAAACGGTCGGCATCAGGATCGGAAGCCATTACAATGTCGGCATCAGTTTCAATCGCTTTTTTTACAGCCATATCCAACGCGGCTGGTTCTTCAGGATTTGGAGAAACCACCGTTGGGAAGTTCCCACTTACCACATTTTGCTCGGGTACCGGAATGATATTGGTAAAACCATATTCTCTCAATGCACTGGGAATCAATTTCACACCCGTTCCATGAATAGGCGTATAAACTATTTTCAAGTTGCTGTTACGCTTTATCGATTCAGGCGAAAGCGACAGTTTCTTGATGTTTTCGATAAATATTTTGTCTATTTCTTCACCAACGATTTCGATCAAAGCGGGATTTCCTTCAAACTTGATATCATCTACGCTGGCAATTTTGTTTACTTCGGTAATCACATTTTCATCGTGTGGAGTAACCATTTGTGCACCATCATTCCAATAAGCTTTGTAACCGTTGTATTCTTTCGGATTGTGCGAAGCTGTAAGGATAATACCGCTCTGGCAACCTAAATGACGGATAGCAAACGAAGCTTCGGGCGTTGGACGCAAGTCTTCGAATAAATAGACTTTAATGCCGTTGGCCGAGAATATATTAGCCGAAATTTCAGAGAAAAGGCGGCTGTTATTGCGGCAATCGTGACCAATCACCACGCTGATTTGTGGTACTTCGGGAAATTGTGCTTTCAGATAATTGCTCAATCCTTGTGTAGCAGCACCAACTGTATAGATATTCATACGGTTAGTTCCCACACCCATGATACCACGCAATCCGCCGGTTCCAAACTCCAAATCGCGGTAAAACGATTCGATCAGATCGGTTTTATCTTCAGCATCCATCAAGCGACGGACTTCGTTTTTGGTTTCCTCGTTGTAGTTTCCATCAAGCCAAGTCTGTGCTTTAGCCATTACTTCAGTTAGTAACGCATTGTTTTCCATATCATTTTTAGTTTAATGAGTTTTTTTGATTAAGGTGCGAAAATACAGCTTTTTTTTGAATGAATAAAATTATTATTCAAAGCCTTTCCGGAACCGAAAAAAAACGAACTATTCTTCCAACAGTTTTTTAGCATCTATGTATTGTAAGATACCTTTTGCTACGTTTTTTGCTTCACGCATGGCCAACACGACTGTTTGTGGGGTATGAACCACATCGCCACCGGCAAAAACGCCTTTCCGCGTAGTCATTCCATAAGGTCTTTCCTTCGTCACCACATATCCGGTATCACTAACATCAATTCCTAATGTAGTGGAAACAATCCGGTTGGCAGGCCGCGATCCTATTGCAAGCAATAAAACATCCAGTTCAATATCGACCAATTCACCATTAACCGAAACAGTTGCTTCTTTGAGTTTATTTTTATCGCCCCGCAACTCTGTAAAAGATGTTTTCCATGAGAATTTCACACCTTCTTCAACAGCTTCGTTATATTCTGTTTGAAGTGCCGAAATGTCATTTTCGGTTTTGTAATAGAATACAGTTACACTTTTTGCACCAATTCGCAAAGCAGTTCGTGCAGCATCCATGGCCACATTTCCACCTCCAATTACACCTACAACATCGCCTGTTTTTACAGGAACTTCTCTTTTTCCTAAACTTTTATTGTTGTAAAGACTTACAGTTCTTAAAAAATAAGAAGACTGGATTACACCAATTAATTCTGACCCGGGTATTTCAAGTGCTCGGGGAATGGCTGTTCCGGTACCAATAAACACAGCATCGAATCCTCTCTCGAACATATCGTCGACTGTCAAATCACGTCCTACCATGCAGTTCGTTATAAAGGCAACTCCTAATCCTGCTATTTTGTCTATCTCCCGTCTTACAATATCCTTAGGCAGCCGATAGTGTGGTATACCAAACATTAAAACACCGCCGAGCTCCTGTTCACTTTCGTATATCACCACATTGAAACCTTCGCGAGCCAAATCACCGGCCACAGTCAAACCGGCAGGTCCTGAACCAATCACAGCAACCTTTCCCCTGATTTTAGGAGTCAGTTTCTCATGAATCAATCCCATTTCACTATCGAAATCAGCAATGAAACGTTCCAGTTTACCTACTCTGACCGGATTATCTTTTTTATTGAGAATACAGTGGCCTTCACATTGTTTTTCGTGAGGACAAACCCTTCCGCAAATGGATGGCAAATTACTTTTCTCATTGATTATTTGCATCGCATTTCCAACATTTCCTGTTGAAAGCTGGAACAAAAAACCGGGAATATTGTGTTCGATCGGACAGCCGGTAACACACAATGGCTTTTTACAATTCAGGCATCTCTTTGCCTCATCAATAGCCTCTTTAGGGCTAAATCCCTCATTAATTTCTTTGAATTTTAATTCAGCCATTTAATTCAATTTTGATTGAAACTGCTAGTTTTATTTGGCTGCAAAGGTAAATCAAATTGGTCGACCAAACAAATTTGCTGGCACTGCACGAAACTTCAGAGGGTCATGCACCCAGTTTGCAGGTACTCTATTGGAGACAAAAAAAATACCGGCAACTCACTTGTCACCGATATTTTTTTTCTAATTTATTTAAACAATTTACTCGATTACATTCGGCTTTTCCAAACCATATCCTTTCTTTTTATCTTCGGCTTTCAGCAAATAAGCAAACCCAATGGCCAGAAGTCCAAAACAAGCAAAAATAAGCATTGGAATCATGTAATTGTATTGGGTCAAATGTTGCTCCTTACCATCTACAACTCTGGTAACCATGCCGATAACACAATATTTATCCAACACATAACCGATCAGCAACGGAACCAACATCAATCCGATATTCTGAACCCAGAAAATCATAGCATAAGCCGTTCCCAGTTTGCTGTGAGGAATAATTTTCGCAACCGAAGGCCACATAGCCGAAGGAACCAACGAAAAAGCTATACCCAGTAAAATTACCAGTCCGATAGCTATCGGAAAACTGTTGAGCGACGGAATGGAGAATAGTAAGTGTACAAAAACAAGTAATATCGATCCCATAATCATAATCGAAGCTGCTTTTCCTTTTTTATCGGAAATACCACCGAAAAGCGGAGTCAGCAACAAGGCACTGAATGGCAACAAAGCCGGAATATAGCCTGCAAATGTGTCGGTCACCTCGAACTTTTGTACAATCAGATTGGTGGCAAATTTAATAAACGGAAATACCGCCGAGTAAAACAACACACATAGTATAGCAATATACCAGAATGCACGGTTTCGGGCAATCTCAATAACGTCGTGAAATTTAAATTCTTCTTCGCTTGCAATTCCCGCATCAGATTCTTCCTTATCAAGACGTTTGTCAATAACCGTAAAGAAAATAAAGACTAATAATCCCAGGCATAATAACAAAATGGACAACAATACCGGAGCACTTACATTCTTCGTCAGGTTATACAATGGCAGCGGCGTAAACATAGCCAATGCCGTACCAATACGCCCGGTAGAAGTGTTGAGTCCTATAGCCAATGCCATTTCTTTTCCTTTAAACCAACGTACAACTGCTTTATTAGCCGCAATTCCGAACATTTCACAACCTACACCAAATATCCCAAAGCCTAAACCTGCAATAACCGCCGATTTTGGTGTTGCACCAAGTATTTGTTTCGAAAACATGGTCAGTTCGTATGTTCCGGTTACATGTCCCGAAATAGCCCAATATTTAATTCCGGCACCTATTAACATCACTCCAATCGCTAAAATACCAGTAAAACGAGTACCTAATTTATCGAGAATCATACCACTGAAAACAAGCATCAACAAGAACACATTGAACCATCCATATCCACTGGTAAAAATACCATAATCGGTTGCCGACCAGTGTAAGTTAGTCTGTAAATTCTGCTGCAACGGCGCCATAGCATCGGTTAAATAATACATGCACATCATGGTAAACGATACCAGTGCTAACACGAACCAGCGTGCCGATTTCGATTCACGAAGCGAAGAAGAAATTTTCTCTGTCATAAACTTTTTGATTAATATATTTGTTTTTACTTAAATCTTAATTTTTCAGCTTTTAGCCTACAAATTTACTCAAAAAAATCTTTTC
>DATFAW010000276.1:0-3543 GCA_035254165.1 Paludibacter sp. | reverse complement strand
ACTTTATTTTTTGTAAGTCGGATTCTGTGTTTCAATCCATGTAATAATAAATATTGCAGAAATCAGATTTGTAAAACCCAATTTTGAAAAAAACATATTTTTCAGCCATTCATAATCAGGATTATCGATTAAATTCGTATTTTTGTGGCAAAGAGCTCAGACAATTAACAATTAACATTCCGTCAGGATAAAATAGCTTGCCGTTGTTTCTGAGTTAAATGGAATAATATAAATATATGAATATCAACATTGTCAATCAATCAAAACATGCGTTACCGGAATATGCTACTTCGTTGTCGGCCGGAATGGACTTACGTGCTAATATCGACGAACCGATAGTTTTAAAATCGTTGGAACGAAAATTGATACCCACCGGATTGTTTATCGAACTACCGGCAGGTTACGAAGCACAAATTCGTCCAAGAAGCGGTTTGGCAATAAAAAAAGGTGTTACAGTTTTGAACTCCCCCGGAACAATTGATGCCGATTACCGGGGCGAGATTTGTATTATTCTTGTCAATCTTTCGGCTGAAGATTTTGTTATAAATGACGGCGAACGAATCTGCCAAATGGTGATTGCTGCTCATGCACAGGCTGAATGGATTGAAGTTGCCGAACTGAACGAAACCGACCGTGGTGCAGGAGGATTTGGACATACCGGAAAACACTAAACAGTTATCAGTGAATTGATATTGAAAATAATCTCTCTTCGACAAAGTTTGTGAACGCGATATCAAATGCCATTACTCAAAGCTGTGTAATTATGAATTATGCATTATTAACTAAGTAGCGTATGCACAAAAAATATTATCTGTTACTTCTTACTGTTTTTGCATTCATGTTTTGCCCGGCAAAAAAAAGTGTTGTGAAGAGCACGAATAAGATTCATCTGACTGATTCAACTCAGCGTCAGTTTGATTATTATTTTTATGAAGGGTTAAAGCAAAAAGACAACCAGCAATACGATCAGGCTATCGAAACCTTTCGCATGTGTTTGGCTATTGACTCGTTAGATGCCGGAGCACAATCGGAAATGGGAGTGATGTACGCAACGATTGGTTTTCGCGACAATGCAGTTCAATGCATGGAGAAAGCCGTAAAGATTGATCCGGCAAATTGGTGGTACGGTGTGCAGTTGGTTTCAATGTATTCCGACTTAAAAAACTGGAAACGTGCTATTGAGGTTACCAATAATTTGCAAAAACAATATCCTGACAAGGATGAAGTTTACTCCATGCTGGCAACATTTTACAAAGAAACCAAAGAATATGATAAAGCGATTGCCGCTTATGATAAACTGGAAAGCCTGAATGGTATAAACGAAACCACTTCTTTTGAAAAGTTTCAGTTGTACATTCTATCCAATAAAGCACAAAAAGGGGTAGCCGAAATTGACAAGCTGGTAAATAAATATCCTACGGAATCGCGCTATAAAGTACTTCGTGGCGATATTTTCATGCAACAGAAGATGCCTGAAAAAGCATTTGAAATCTATCAGAATGTGCTGAAAGATGATCCGCAAAATGCATATGTTTATGTTTCGTTGTCCGAGTATTATAAATCGGTCAACAAACCGGATAAGGCATTGGAATCGATTGTTATAGCTTTGAAAACAGAGCAACTGGATGTCGATACCAAAGTGAATATCTTGGGACAATATGTGGAGAAGTTGGTGCAGGATTCGACAAAATTTGGCGAAACGGAAAGCTTGTTCAAACTGTTAGTTGACCGCTATCCGCTGGAAGAAAAGGTTCACGGATATTATGCATTGTTTCTGCAACACCAGAAACGAAATACTGAAGCCATTTCGGAACTGGAAACGATGGTGAATATTAATCCGAAAAATGACCAGACATGGATGCGGTTGATTCAAATATACACGTTGGATAAAAACATCAATCAAATTTTGGCAGTAACAGGCAAAGCCATTGAAAATTTGCCAAAGCTTCCGGTTTGGTATTTTTATCGCGGAATTGCCCAATATCAACTTGCTGATTATAAAGGAGCTTTGGCATCCTATAAAACCGGCTTGCCATTAATTACCATTGAACAAGGAGCATTAAAAGGCGATTTTTACGCTCAAATAGCTGATATCTATTACAAGTTGCAACAGAAAGATTCTGCTTTTACTGCTTACGAACAATCTTTAGCAGTCAATCCGCAGAATAGTATGGTAATGAATAATTATGCCTATTATCTTTCGTTGGAAAAAGCGGAACTAAAGAAAGCAGAACGAATGAGTGCCAAAACCGTGGAACTTGAACCCAAGAATAGCACGTATTTAGACACCTATGCCTGGATTTTGTATCAGGAAGGAAACTATTCATTGGCAAAGTTTTATATTGAGCGTGCCATCGACAACCTGACCAAAGAGGAAGATCCGGGAGTTGTTCTGGAGCATTACGGCGATATTTTGTGGATGTCGGGAGCGGATAATGAGGCAAAAGCGTTGCAAATGTGGCAAAAATCGTATGATGCCGGAAACAAAACCGAAGAATTGAAACTGAAAATAACCAACAAAGGTTGGAAAAGATAAGCCGATAAAGACAAGACGGAATTTAAATGCGTGTAAAAACGTACAACTAAGAATTTTCATAATTGAAATTATATGAAACAAAAAATAGCCATTATAATTGTGTTTGCTGTGCTGATTTTATCGGCCTGTAGAACCACCCGTACCATAACAAAACCAATAGCACCCGCTGCTGTTACCACCAACCAGATAAGCCAGGTGATTGAACAGGTACAAAAAATCCAACCTCAGTTTAAGACTGCCAACATTAGCAAAATGTCGCTGGCGCTTGAAATGGGCGAACGCAAGATAAACGTTTCGGCAACCTGCAAGATAAGGAAAGACTCAGCCGTTTTTGTTTCTATCCAGCCATTTTTGGGCATAGAGTTGTTCAAAGCGGAGTTAACAACTGACAGTATGCGTGTTTATGACAAAATGAACCATCGGTATTATGTGGTCGATTACGATTATTTTAATAAACGATTTGGCGTGAATGTTGACTTCTACAGCCTGCAATCGTTGCTTACAGCTCAGTTCTTTTGCATTGGCAAGAAAGAAATACAAATAGATAACTGCAAATTTGAAGCTTTAACTGCCGGACAAAACAAGATTGAATACGAAAATAATAATATGTTGCAAAGCAGTGTGGTGTCGCCTCTTTACATTATTCAACAGGTGATTCTGAAAGCAAAGGACAGCAATTATCAATTGGAAACAGATTATGCCAATTTTACGGTGGTGAATGGGGTTAATTTTCCCCAATCCATATCGTTGCTGGCTTCCAACCAAAAGACTAAGGCTGCCTGTGAGTTTTCTATTTTGAGAGTAGAATTCAATACCGATTTGAAATTCTCGCCAACAAATCCTGATCGATTTACCAGAGGCGATATTGATCAGTTGCTCAAGAAATAAAAACTAAACCTGAAATTATTTTAAAAAATAGATTGATGCACTTCACTTTAACTAACCGATTATTGGTCATTGTATTATTTCTGATGACAGTAGTTTTCACTCTGCCGGCTCAAACGGTC
>DATFAW010000275.1:0-10937 GCA_035254165.1 Paludibacter sp. | reverse complement strand
ACTTTGCTTGTCATATTTTAAATCTTGAAGCATGCTGGCATTTACTCCAATTTTGAAGCTGTATGATTTATATACGCCGAATGGCACCACACTTGCAGTCATCGTCCAGCAGTGTAAATTTCGTATGATATTTACATTAGTATAGGTAAATTGATGTGCCTTAAAATCGTAAGCGGTAGTCGTTGATAATTTCCAGTTGGTTGTAAGTGTTAGGTTTCCAGATGCACTTAAATTGTGCGTAAGTCCCATATCATACTCCATTTTAGACTTATTAAAAGTGGTATTTGCGTATGTAACACTATAATTCAAACTGATACTCCACGGAATAGTTACTTTTTGGTATCCATCCTCATCTTTCTCAGTAGCCTTTTGATCTTTACTGGTTTCATTATTACCCTGAGTCGGGTTGTTCGGGTCATTCTTTTTAGTCGGAATTTGCGGATCCGTATTTGTCGAGCTTGAGCTGTTAGTGTTCTTTTTCTTTGTTTTTTTGCTGAATGTTTCGTTGCTCAGGGTATAGCTATATGAGCTGCTTGTTCCTAAGAATCGTGGAAACTGGCCATTCTCCCAACGAAGCTTGTTGATTCTGACAGGAGAGCCAGAACTAGTTAGCCCATACATGTAGGGGTCGAATAATCCGTTTAAGCTGATGCTTTGACTTTTTCCTATTTTTAAACGCAGGCTTGCACTCAATAGCGACCATTGCATTGAGTCTGCTGCCGTATTGTATGATCCACTGATTGATAAATTATCAATTAAACTTATTATACTAAAGGGTTTTGTCCCGGTAGTGTCTTTGTCATTCCTGACCTTCATTTCTACATTGTTTGTCAATGAGAAATTAATGCTTCCTGATTTGCCCACACCCGGAGTTCCATATAAACTGGTCGAGTAATGTGAATATTGAACCACTTGGTCATGATAAACGGCAGGGTTTAACCTGTCAACAATAGATTGGGTGTATGTGCCATAATATCCCCATGTTGATGTGCCAAAGTCCGGCATATAACTGAAACCAATAGACGGCGTCATGACATGGCGAATGCGATCTACTTTATCTCCAAAAATGGCTCTGCTAGGAATATAAAAACCATATAGCTTTGTCGTAGCAGAAACACCCAGATTGAAATCGTAAACGCGATTGAAGCCGGCAACGGTGTCTGTTTTGACTCTCTGATTTGTTTTATCCCACGATTGGTTGGTTGATTGCAGATACCAACGCTCATTGTAATTGAATGAAGGGGATATGTTTATGTATTTAAGCAGGTTAAATGTAGCACTAACCGGTATGCTGTGTTTCATTCCGTTTTTCCAGTCTTTCGAAAAAGAGGAAGTCAGTAATTTGTCTTCTTTAGTTCGGATGCTATTTTGAAATGTTCCTGAATAAGACATGGCTATTTTTTCGTACCAACGTTCTTTGCCAACAGCATTTTTCCGTTTAAATGGATAAATACGGCTCATAGATATACTGAGGTTTGGCAGCGATAAGTCAAGCATAGAATCACGCGTACTTTGAGCAACATTCATACTACCGGAAATATTAAACGGACTATCCGGAAATCGTTGCGTAAATGAAACGCTCGAACTTTTAGTGCTTTGTGAATTAACCTCAGGCTTGTAGTAATTGTCAATGTTATTCCTATTGTAGCCACTCGTGCTGAAGTTTACGCTGGATGAAAAATTGAAATACGGATTTGCTTTTGCGTCTTGAGCGTGTGACCAAACGATATTCATACTTGGACTCTTTGAATAATTCGGCAAATCCTTCTCGCCGGTAACATCTTCGCGATAGCTGAAATTAAAGCTTCCGCGATATTTATAGCGCTTAACATAGGTTGTTAAAGCGTTAACTGCCCACGTTCCTTTTGTAAAAATGTCACCCTTAAGTTCAAGGTCCATGTAATCGCTTATAGCAAAATAATAACCTCCACCCATTAGTCCAAATCCTCTGGTTTGCTCGTCACGAAATGTTGGCATGACAATTCCTGAAGAATACTTGTCGGTAAATGGGAAAAAACCAAAAGGTAATGCAATTGGTAATGGTACATCTTCAACAACTAAATATGCCGGACCGGAAACGATGTATTTCCCTGTTTTTACCTTTCCTCTGGTCAAATCGAGGTAAAAATCGGGATGCTCGTGATTGTCACAGGTAGTATATTTACCGTTGGTAATACACAAGATGTCGTTGTCCGTTTTCTTTGTTTTATCACTCACCACGTAACCTTCACCTTGTTTGGTAACAGCTTGTCGGATGTAGCCTTTTTTTGTTCTTAGGTTGTATGTCAGTTCTTTAGAGTTGTATTCGGTTTTACCTTCCATAAATACAGGTTCACCGATTTTCTTTCCTACACTGTCAGTCGTGCCACGGGCAAAAACTGTGCTGCTGTCCATTTTTACACGTACAAAGTCAGCTTTTAAGTTTATATTTTTATATTTGATATCGCTTTTCCCATGAAGAAAACCTGTGCCATTGCCCAAGAGTACGATCGAATCCTGAGCGCTGTAAACTATTTGAGCATCTATTTGGTTCGGTTTTTGTTTCGTAACAGTTGTGCTTGTAGAATCTTTCGAAGCTTTAATACTATCAGCAACCTGATTCTTAACATCGCTCTTTTTGGGTGTAACCTTTCGTTGGCTAATACCCACAAAGGTAAAAGCTAACCACAAAATTAGAAGCAAGTTTCGACGTGCTATGTTGAAATGTAATCGGTTACAGATTTGCATCCGGTAAGGGTATGAATTTCTAAATTAGGTCGCAAATTTACTGAAAAAAAAGTAGTCTCATTTACTTAGAACTGTTTTTTATGAATAATTTGAAAATTTACTACTTCATTTCGTATTATAAACAGGATAAAAGCACTACTTTTGTATAAAAAATAACAACCAATTCCTCTTTGTTTTAACGGAATTTTTATGAGATTCATTAAAAAGTATTTTATTCTATCTCAATACTATATAGTGTTGACAGGTCTTTTTATATTCGCACCTTTAACTGCTCAGGAAGCAAAATTTACAGTTGTAATTGATGCCGGACATGGAGGACATGATCCTGGTGCAATGGGTTCTTTTTCTCGTGAGAAAGATATAAATTTAGCTATAGTGCTGGATTTAGGAGCTTTGATTGAGCAAAATTTCAAAGATGTAAAAGTGATTTATACGAGAAAAACCGATAAATATCTTACCTTGCAAGAACGTGCTGATGTTGTGAATGATCATCATGCCGATTTATTTATTTGTATTCATACAAATTCATCTCCAAGCCCGGCTGCCTTTGGAACTGAAACTTTTACACTCGGTTTAGCTAAATCAAAAGCTAATTTGGATGTTGCCATGCGTGAAAACTCTGTAATCCTGCTGGAAGAAGATTATCGTTCAAAATATAAAGGTTTCGATCCAAAGTCTGTAGATTCCTACATTATGTTCGAGTTTATGCAAGATAAATATATTGATAAGAGTGTGGAGTTTTCTTCGGCAATTCAGAAGCAGTTTGTGAGTTATTGCGGGCGTTCAGATCATGGGGTTCGTCAAGCCGGTTTTTGGGTGCTGCATCGTTCTGCCTGTCCAAGTGTCTTGGTTGAAGTCGGTTTTATTTCAAATTTGGCTGAAGAACGATTTCTGATATCTGACCAAGGACAAAGACAAATGGCTACAGCAGTATATAATGCTTTTGTTGATTATAAAAGGGTTCATGATAAGAAATCTGGTCGCCAATCTTCCTATGTGTCTAAAATTGAACAGCCTGTTCAAACAGTAGAGGTGATGCAAGAAGCCAAACAGGCAGCAAAAGCAGTTGTAGATACTCCAAAACGTGCTGAACGTGAATCAGTAAGGCGACAAAGAAAAATGGAGGTGTTAAAGCCTGCTGATACATTAAATTTAGCTGAAATATCAAAAGAGCCTTCGGTAGAATCTACGCAAAGTACAAATTCAGCACCTGTTTTTAAAGTGCAATTATTTGCCTCACGAGTTGAACTGCCAAAGAATGCAGCAGATTTTAAGGGCGTTGATGGAATTGAGTTTTTTACTGAAAACAGATATTATAAGTATACACTAGGAGCAGAAACGGAATATAAAAAGATTGAAAAAATAAGAAGATCAATACTTAAGAAATTCCCAGATGCATTTATAATTGCTTTTCAAGGGGAGCGGAAATTGACAGCAAGAGAAATTTTAAAACTAACCAAGTAACCAAATTTTTAAAAAGAACATAAGTATTATTAACTAGATTAGAATGAAGAAAAAATATTTTACCCGCGAAGTTAAAGTAGGAATAATGGCTATAGTAGCTGTTGCTGTGTTGTATTACGGTTTAAATTTTTTAAAAGGAATTAGTATATTTACACCGGTAAGTTATTATTACGGTACATATGAAAATCTTGGTGGATTGGTTCCCTCAACTCCTGTTTATGTAAAAGGATTCAAAGTCGGGCAGGTTGAAAAAATAAGTTATGATTTTTCAAAAAAGGAATCATTTGTAGTGAAAATATCAGTTTCTAAAGATATTAAATTGCCAAAAGGAACAAAAATAGAGTTGTATGATGATGGTTTGATGGGTGGAAAAGCCATACAATTGATTTATGCACCGATAACGCCAGCCCAAGCAATGCATCAGCCGGGAGATACGATTGAATCGCAAGTAGGCATAGGATTGATGGCTCAGCTTTCGGGTAACCTGCTGCCAAAAATTGAAAGTATCTCTACTCAGGCCGACTCTCTTATCCGTTCGGTACGTGTTTTAGTTGAGAATAAGAATCTGAACAAAAGTATTGCTTCTATTGAGCATACTACTGCCGATTTGGCTGTCAGCTCGTCTCAGTTGAAGAAAATGATGAGCAATGATGTGCCGCGTATACTTAGTGATGTAAATGTTGTTACATCAGATTTCAAACAGATTAGTGGAAATCTTAAAAAAATAGATTACGCAGCCACATTTGCCAGCATAAATCACACGATTTCAAACCTGAGTTTGATTACCGATAAGATAAACAGTTCTGAAGGTACGATTGGCATGCTTTTGAGCAATAAAGACTTGTATATCAATCTTTCAAATGCTGCTGCCAGCTCTGATAGATTACTGGTAGACCTACAAAAAAATCCAAAGCGTTATGTCCATTTTTCAATTTTTGGAAGCAAAACGAAGTAAGCGCGCTATTTTTACGGATTCTAAATAGCGATAAGGGCGAAAAAAAAAATATTTTGGAATTTTCACAGCCGAAACCTTTTGTTAACAAGAGTTTCGGTTTTTTTATTCCTTTTTTCATCAAATATTCTTACAATCCGTTAATGGCTTTAATATCAATGATGTTACAAAAATGTTTCAGGCAAATTACTGTAAGTCAGGTTATTTATATAATGTTCTGATATTAATAAAGATGGTCGGATTTAAAAGGTTCCTAAATAAAATTGATTTGTTTATATCGAAAAAGTTTTAGAATTTTGTAGAACTGAAAATAGCCCGTATAATAAAGGTTATTTCCTTGGTTACGTATTGTTTGTTTGTATCACTAGAATTCATTAACTATTTTTTTGAACTAAAACCGGAATGTTGAATAATCACGATCAATTATGGAGTCGCTGCCTAAGCGTTATTAAAGATAATATAAGTGAAGCATCCTTTAATACATGGTTTGCTCCCATTGTTGCTTTAAAGTATGAAAACAGTATATTTGTATTGCAGGTACCAAGCCAGTTTTTTGTTGAGTACATTGAAGAAAAATATATTGATCTTCTGCGAATGACTCTTTATCGTGAAGTAGGAGTTGGAACGCGTTTGGAATACCGAGTATTGATTGACAAATCGAATGGAAGAGGTACGCAGATACCAAGCGTTGGCGAACAATCAAAACAGAAAGCTATGGGGAGCAATCCTTCATACGTCAATCCATATCATAAACCTCAGCTGCCCGAAATTGACCCGCAACTCAATCCGGCTTATAATTTCAATAATTTAATTGAAGGTAATAGCAATAAATTAGCCCGCACGGCCGGAATCAGTATTGGTAACGACCCGGGTAAAACTATTTTCAATCCGTTATTTGTCTATGGTCAATCGGGTGTAGGAAAAACACATTTGGCTAATGCTATTGGTGTGATGACAAAACAATTGCATCCTGAAAAACGAGTTCTATACGTTTCTGCTAATACTTTCCAAATTCAATATACTGACGCCGTTCGGAGTAATACGGTTAATGATTTCCTGAATTTCTATCAAACAATCGATGTGTTGATCGTTGATGATATCCAGGAGTTTGCCGGTAAAACTGGAACGCAAAATACATTCTTCCATATTTTCAATCATTTACACCAAACTGGAAAACAATTGGTGTTGACTTCGGATCGTTCTCCGATTGTGATGGTTGGTTTGGAGCAACGCTTATTGACCCGTTTCAAGTGGGGCTTATCAGCAGAAATAGAAAAACCTGATTTCGATTTACGTAGATCAATTCTTGAAAGTAAGATTTACCGCGATGGATTGGAAATTTCGGATGAAGTGGTTGATTTCATTGCCGAGCATGTTGTAGATAATGTTCGTGACCTGGAAGGTGTGCTGGTTTCGCTGTTGGCACATTCAACCCTGGCTAATATGCCTATCGATGTTACTTTGGCAGAAAAGGTGATTAGCCGCATTGTCAATATTACCCGCAAGGTGAATACGGTTGAAAAAATACGTGATGCTGTGTGTGAGTATTTTTCATTATCGATCGATGCTATTTCTACCAAAAGCCGTAAGCGGGAAGTGGTTCAGGCCCGCCAAATTGCCATGTATTTGTCTAAACAATTGACAAAAAGCTCTTTGTCGTCAATCGGGAATACAATTGGGCAACGTGATCATGCCACAGTTTTGCATGCTTGTAAAATTGTTAATGATTTGATGGATAGTGATAAAAATTTCCGTACGAGTGTGCGGGAAATTGAAGAGAAGTTGAAGCGGTAGTTTCTGATATATTGTGTTTTAGAGTAAACTTTCAACGAAAGATATTTAAAGCTGCTACCTCAAATAGCAGCTTTTTTTGCGAAATATCTTTATTGGAATTCTATGAAAATAGGAAATAATGTTGTATTTTTACATCCGAAATTAAAACTAACAAACATGGTATATAAATTCACAATTCTATCCGATGAGGTAGATAATTTTGTGCGGATAATCGCGATTGATTCGGAAGCGACATTCTTCGATTTGCATAATGCGATTCTCGATTCGGTGAATTATGAGAAAAATCAAATGACATCCTTTTTTATGTGCTCCGACAACTGGGAAAAGGGGCAAGAGGTGACTTTGGTGGAAATGGAATCGAGCTCGGAATACGATAATCTGGTAATGGAAGATACGAAACTGGAAGAATTGATAGTAGACGAAAATCAAAAGCTGCTTTACGTTTTTGATATGATGTCTGACAGAGTTTTCTTCATGGAAATGACAGACATTATTCCAAGAAAGAATTTGGATAAAGCTGAATGTGTTACTTCGGAAGGAGATGCCCCACTTCAGATTATGGCGGATGAGGGATTAACTGTAGCTCCCAAAACAAGTATTGACGAAAACTTCTACGGTGATGAGGAATTTGAAATCGATGAACTGGATGAAGAGGGTTTTGGAGAAATGAATTTTGATGATAGCAGTTTGTTTTCTGAAGATCCAAAATTCTAATTTTAAAAAAAATAAAGAAAGGCAGGAAATAAGCGAGTATTATTTTCTGTCTTTTTGTTTGGATAAACCCGTATTCTGCTAATGCTACCGAAAAATGAATAAACCCGATTGCCAACCTGTGTCTCCGGACTGTCAACTGGAAAGGCCGACTTTGCTTGTTATTTTAGGCCCGACCGGAGTGGGCAAAACGAACATCAGCTTACGTTTGGCTGAGCATTTCGGTTGTCCGATAGTTTCGTCGGATTCACGCCAGTTTTATCGGGAATTGAAGATTGGTACCGCTGCCCCTACAGAAGAGCAAATCAGCCGCGTTAAACACTATTTTATCGGGTCTCATTCTATACATGATGAGTACAATGCCGGGCAGTATGAACAGGATGCTATTCAGTTGTTGGATGAATTGTTTCAAAAACACAAAGTGGTGATGTTGGTAGGTGGTTCCATGATGTATATTGATGCGGTTTGCAATGGCATGGATGAAATTCCAACAGTGGATGCAGAGACGCGCGCTTTCTGGCAAAAACAATATGCGGACTTCGGTTTGGAGTTTATTCAAGCTGAATTATTGAGACTTGATCCAGTACACTACAGGCAGGTCGATTTGCTCAATCCGAAGCGGATTATTCATGCGTTGGAGATTTGCAGCATGACCGGAAAACCATATTCAGATCTTCGTACCGGGCAGCGAAAATTACGTAATTTCAATATCCTGAAAATAGGCTTGAATCGTCCACGCCCAGAATTGTACGAGCGAATTAATGCCCGTGTGGACGAAATGATGACCGAAGGATTGCTTCAGGAAGCTGAACAGTTTTATCAATTCCGAAAATTGAACACGCTGAATACGGTTGGTTACAAAGAACTTTACGAATACATGGATGGTAACTGGACGTTGGATTTTGCCATAAATATGATAAAACAAGATTCCCGCAGATACGCAAAACGCCAGTTGACATGGTTTAATCGGGATAAAGAGATTCTTTGGTTTCATCCTGATGAGCTTGAATCGAAAATTGAATTAGTTTTACAAAATATAAAATAAATGAAAACCACCCAATATACATCACTACTTCCTTACAATACTTTTGGCATTGATGTCAAAGCTGACTATTTTGTAGAGTATGATTCGATAACTGATTTGCAGGCTGCATTACAGTTGGATATTGTGAAACAGAATCGAATCCTTCATATCGGTGGTGGAAGTAATTTATTGTTTCTGAAAGATTTTAATGGAGTGGTACTGCATTCCGCGATCAAAACCATAGAAAAAGTACGTGAAGATGCCGGTTCAGTTTATTTAGAAGTCGGTTCGGGAGTGGTTTGGGATGACTTTGTGGCGTATTGCGTCGAAAATGGTTGGGGAGGAGTAGAGAACCTTTCGCTTATTCCGGGCGAAGTAGGTGCTTCGGCAGTGCAGAACATCGGTGCGTATGGTGTGGAAGTACAGGACGTTATCGTGGAAGTAAATGCAGTGGAATTGGAAAGTGCTGCGGTTCGTGCGTTTTCGAATGCAGAATGCCGCTATGGCTATCGCAATAGCGTTTTTAAAAATGAATTGAAGGGTAAATATATCATTACGTCTGTTTTATTCCGATTGGAGAAAAGACCAAGTTTCAAACTGAATTATCAGCATTTGGAAGAAGAAGTGTTGAAGAGCGGAGAGGTGAGCCTGCAAAATATCCGTCAAACCATTATCGCCATTCGTGAAAGTAAACTGCCTGACCCTCAAATAGCGGGTAATGCAGGAAGTTTCTTTATGAATCCGGTGATTGCGAAAGAGCATTTCAATTTATTACAAGAGAAATATCCCAATATTCCTCATTATTTCGTTTCTGAAACCGAAGAAAAAGTTCCTGCCGGTTGGCTCATCGATCAGTGTGGCTGGAAAGGAAAGCAGATTGGTAATGCCGGAGTTCACGATAAGCAAGCTTTGGTGCTGGTAAACAAAGGCGGAGCGAGCGGTGCGGAGATTGTTCATTTGGCAGAACAAATTCAAGCGTCTGTGAAAGAAACTTTCGGAATAGAATTGAGACCGGAAGTGAATTATATCTAACTATAGTTCGCTACGCTCACTGTTATTTGTTTTCGGCGATATTTACTTCGTATTTTCGCTTCGCTGTTATTCGCTCACTTCGTTTGCTGTTATTACTAACGCGAACGAAGTGAGCGAATATCATTAATGTCGCCGCAGGCTAATAACAGCGAAGCTAATCTAGCCGTTGGCAAATGTTTATTTAAATATCTTTCTCTTATTCAGTTCTCCCTGATATTTCTTTGCGTTTACTTGATGTTCTTCCCAGGTTGCAGCAAATTTGTGTTCGCCATTCAGGGTTTCGGAAGCGCACATATAAATGTACTTGTGATGTACGTAATTCAATACAGCATCAATGCCATTTTCGGTAGATACGCGAATAGGTCCCGGAGGTAATCCAAGATGTTTGTAAGTATTGTAAGGCGACTCGGTGCGCAGGTGAACAAAAAGGATGCGTTTTAAACCAAAATCACCAAGTGCAAATTTCACTGTAGGGTCAGCTTGTAAAGGCATTCCTGCTTTCATGCGGTTGATATAAAGTCCGGCCACCATGGGGCGGTCTTTGCGGTTGTTTGTTTCTTCTTCTACGATGGAAGCCAGTGTAGCTACTTCTGTCGGTGTAAGTGGTATAGCTGCTGCTTTGGCTTTGCGTTCGTCTGTCCAGAATTTGGTATATTCCTTATTCATTCGTTCGAAGAGTGCTTTGGCATTCATGTTCCAGAAGACCTCGTAGGTGTTCGGAATGAAAAGCGAAATAGCTGTGTTTGGATTTAAATTGTACGAAGCCAGAAACGCTGTATCGTTCAGTAATTTTAGGATGCTGGTGGAGTCGGCCATCAATTCTGTACCTAGTCTGGCTGCCAATTGTTCCTTAGTGCGTATGTTGTTGAAAGTTAGTTTGACTGGTGTTTGCCGGCCGCTTCTCAGAATTCGTATCAACTGAAAGTTGCTCATTCCCGATTTAAGCGCATATCTACCCGAGCGGATTTTCTCGCCATAGTGAAGCAAGCTTGCCACTTGCCGGAATGCTGACATGTTAATCACTTTAGCATCTTTTTTCAATATCTTGGTTACATCGTTGAAGCTGCTGCTGTCGGGTATACACAGAAAAGCTTTCTCTTTATTTCGGGGAAGGATGTTCGGCGCAAACAAAATATAGGCGAAGTATAGAACGATTGCTAATGCAGCAAAAATAAGCCATTTAACCTGCTTTTTTAAAGTTGTGGC
Organism: Paludibacter sp.; assembly: GCA_035254165.1. Taxonomy (GTDB): domain Bacteria; phylum Bacteroidota; class Bacteroidia; order Bacteroidales; family Paludibacteraceae; genus Paludibacter. The sequence continues at coordinate 27 of DATFAW010000275.1, read as the reverse complement.
CTTTTTTTTTGATTTCTTTTTTGTAGT
>DATFAW010000274.1:0-4914 GCA_035254165.1 Paludibacter sp. | reverse complement strand
CTTGACTTTTTAATGATAGTATAATGGCTTTACCATAGGAGCGATATTATAAAAAGTCAAAACGACTTCTATATCTAATAAATAGGTTGTTTATTTCATCTGACTTAATAAAAAATCCCCTGCCACTCATCACAGCAGGGGAAATATCTGGTTACTTAGTTGCAGTAGGAGAGGTGGTTGCAGCTTTTCGTCCTCTTCGGGCAGCAATTCCGGCTTTGTAATAGTTGATATAATAATTTACACGATCGATAAATTCTGCGTAGTTGGCTTCGCCTTCCACGAGTACTAATGCATTAATTTGATTTACGACAGCCTGATAAGCCGGGTCGACCAGGATGCGGGCATTGCGTACATTGCTGCTAATGCGGGCTGCTGTTTCATTGGCACGGTTGCCAAAGTGGGAGTCAAACTCATTGTTGGCTTCATCAATTTTCGTCAACCGTTCGGTAGCTTCAGCTGTTGCCAAATCGGCAGCATAATTGCTGAAAAGTTCTGCGTTGCGAGTGGTGATGTTATCAGTTTCTTTTTGATAAGGAAGATAACGCAAATCACCGTACTGATCTAGTTTTCGTAATATATGTTCGGCCGCAGTGCGTACCGCAGGATCGAAACTCATGGTTTGAGATTCGGTGAACTTGTAAAATCCACGTTCCAGAAAATCGCGATATTCATCTGATTCGGTGATAGTTTTGGTAATAATACTACCTTGCTCTACTTTAATGGCAGCATCTTCTCCCGCTAAGGCAGTCAGATAACTTGCAAAGAGCGGATTAATTTTCAATTTATCAGCTGTTTGCTCATCAACTAATTTCTTGATGTCGAAATGGAATTTGTGGTGCTCGTCATTTTGAAGATCACGCATGAAAAACGGAATAATTTGTTTCATAAAAAATAATTTAATGTTTGTACTATATTTCAATTCATCTGGTTATAGATGAAAGATTTCCTGAATCTGATTTATTATGTCTTTGGACGAACTAAATTAATATTATGCTCGCTCACCTTATTTAATTAACGTACTGGTATGAACAGCATCCTGTTTGCCCTAATACGTTAACGTATTTCCATAAACGAGTTTCTGTTTGCCACAATACGTTAACGTTTTCACATGAACAGCATCTTGTTTATCCCAATACGTTAACGTATTCTTATCAATGAGTTCTAGTTTGTCCCAGTACGTTAACGCATTCTCGCGAATAAGTTTTTTTGCCCAAGCGGGAACAATTCTTTATCGTGAAATAAAGAATTGTTCCTTTTCAGCAAATAATCAAAGAAAGTGTATAGTGATAGTGAACATGAGACGGTAGAATATTGGTCTAAACGGAGTTTTATGTTAAGCTTACAGACCGCTTGAAACTGAAAGTAAATACGTGCAAAACTGGCTACAGACGGGTTTTCGGGCAACAATAAGGTCATTACAGACTAGAAATAAGATGATTGAAATAAATAGTTAATTATGCGACGACAAATATAAATACAATTATTGAGTTAATCAACAATGTAAAGGATGTTTTTTGGAAATATTTTTTGTATAAATTATAACTATTGGATTTACTGGAGATTAACGAAAGACTGTAAAAACAAATAATCGAAAATTTCGTCCGCTGACAGCAGGGTAGATGCTAATCGGGCTAAACTTCTTTGCAGAAATTCAGCCCAATTTATGTTTATAACCGTGTGTACTTACATTGTGTTTTTACAAATTTCAGCCACATTATAACGGAATGGAATAACCCAATGATATCAGCAAATTGCCAATATGGTTATTGCCATCGGCCGAATAATGTTGTGTGGACGTTAATCCATAAGCACCACGAAGATCTAAAACCACTGCCCCAAACCCAACGTTCTGTGTAAATCCTATGCCACCCGTCAATCCGAAGTTTATTGTATTGATTTGTTTTTTTATATCGGTGCTGGCATCAAACGGTACCAAAAATGGCTGCCCGGTTTGGGTATTAACGGAAACGGGCTGGGTACCTGCCAAATCGGCATACACGATGCTCGATCCACTTGTCTTTTCTTTCGCATTGAGCAAAAAACCGGCATAAGGTCCAAAATCGACATAAAATGTGGAGGATTTACTCAATGAAAATGAATACTGGGCCATAACAGGCAGTTCCAGGTAATTCAGGATGGATTCGTTGTTGTAGTTTGCATAAAAATAAGTACCAGCCGGAACTTGTGGGTTAAATGAAGTCCCATCCAGTGCCTGCATTCCATTTCGTTGTCCACCTTCGCTCGAATAAAGAAGATCGGCACGCCACGCAAAATGGGTACCGGTATTCCATGTAAAAGTCAGGCCAAAAGCTGCCCCCTCTCGAGATGACCAGTTTTCGCTTAATGGATTGCCACTGCCTCCGGTGAGTTTAGGTATATTTAAACCGCCAAAAGCTCCTAAGGTAAATCTCGGTACAGCCTTGTCCGATGTACACTGGCCCATTGCTAAAACCATCGAACACGCCAACATAAATGATGTAACAATAATTTTTTTCATGCTGCTGCTTTTTTATAATTAGAAGTAGTTACAAGCGAATAGTTACGAGTTACAAGCCTGTTTATATGGATATTGCCTTGAAAAAACACATCAGTAAATATTCTGAATTACTTGAATGTATAACAGTTCATTATATCGAAAAAATTCAAAATAATTTTATCTGTAGATGACAGTCGCTATGTAATTAAAAAAACAAAATTAAATAAAACTTGTTCAACAAATGCAGTCTAAACTGCCAAAGCTGTCTGTATTTTCCCCTTGTAATACAGCCAAATACAACAGACCATTTTTACCGGGACATCTGCTTCAGTGCTTCTCCCACTTCAGTCACCGGGCGCAGGCAAGCATTGTTTCTACACACATAGATCGTGGTTTCTCCGTCACGCCATTTGCCTTTGAGTCCCGGTAAATGTCCTTCGCGCTCGCCACCGGATAAAAACACGTGGGGCAAATAATGCACTCCGAACTCTTTCCGGCGGGCTTCAGCATCTTTTCCCACTATAGCCACTTCGTAAGGTTGGCGGGCAAACCAGCCCATCAAAATATCCCAATTGGCGTAGTAAATGCCGCCTTGTTGGGCATGCTGCCGGGTATTGTTCAGCATTTTGCGAGCCTTATCAATATAACTTTCATTATAAAAATAATGACCGAGCACAAACAGGTTTTTACCCATTTCGGAATTGGAAGAAGGTATCACATTATCCGAAATCTCCATTTTTCGGGCAATGAGCGAGGGTTCGGTATCGGAAGTGTAATAAAACATACCACTGACAGGGTCGTAAAAATGAGTAATACTGTATTCCGTCAGTTGCAGAGCGTGCTGTAGCCATTGTTCATTGAACGTGACCTGATAAAGCGAAATAAGCGCTTGAATGGTAAAGGCATAATCGTCCAGAAACGCAGGAATGGAAGTTTTTCCGTTTTTATAATTCCGTAGCAGGCCACCGTCGGCCAATTTGACATTTTGCAAAATAAAACCCGCATTTTTCAAAGCCATTTGCAGGTATTCGGGCTTATCGAATGCCCGGTAAGCATCACAATAGCCCTTGAGCATAAGTGCATTCCATGCTGTAAGTATTTTATCGTCGAGCGCGGGTCGCACACGTTTTGCTCTTTCGGCCAACAACAGTTTCCGGGCTTCCGCTATGCGCGCAGCCAGTTCGGCTTCAGTCAGTTTATGTTTGGCAGCGATTTCCGCATCGTTTCCGGCTCTGAACAGGATATTCTGCGAGTGTTCCCAATTTCCTTTATCGGTGACGTGGTAATAGTCTTTTATCAGCTCTGCATCTTCACCCAAAACGGCTTTTAGTTCAGCATGCGTCCACACATAGAATTTGCCTTCCACGCCTTCGCTATCGGCATCCAACGACGAATAGAATCCACCTTGCGCCGAAGTCAACTCGCGGTTTACAAAATCCAGCGTTTCCTCCACAACGGTTTTATAAGCCGGATTCCTAGTTTGTTGATAGGCGGCAGCATATACACTCACCAGTTGCGCGTTGTCGTATAGCATCTTTTCGAAATGGGGAACTTTCCATATTTCGTCGGTAGAATAGCGCGAAAAACCGCCTCCAACCTGATCGTATATACCACCTTCGGCCATTTTATTTAAAGTAGTGGTTACCGCTTTCAGGGCTTCATTATTCCCGGTTAAATGATGAAAGTGTAACAAGAACTGAAGGCTGGACGGCATGGGAAACTTCGGCGCGCTGCCATATCCGCCATTCTTCAAATCGATATTGCTCTTTATATAATAGAAAATATCTTCCAGATCGTTGATAGCCACTTCCTGCTTGGCCGACACGGCATCGGAATAAATCATCTCGTTGTTTTGAACTCCCGCCGTAAGCGATTTAGCCTGCTCTTCGGCTTTCTCGGGATGCAGCAGAATGAAATTGGACACCTGCGAAAGCATATCCAACCATTGCGTTTTGGGAAAATACGTTCCGCCATAAATAGGACGGCCATCGGGCAACGCCACACAGTTGAGCGGCCATCCGCCCCGTTCGGTAAGCAGTTGCACAGCCGTCATATAAATCTGGTCGATATCCGGCCGCTCTTCCCGGTCTACTTTAATGGCTACAAAGTGCTCGTTCATATATCGGGCCACTTCTTCGTCCTCAAAACTTTCGTGCTCCATCACGTGGCACCAGTGGCATGCGGCATAACCAATGCTGACCAGGATGTTTTTATGTTCATTTTGGGCCTTATCCAACGCTTCCTGGCCCCATGGATACCAGTTCACGGGGTTATGGGCATGCTGTAGCAAGTACGGACTGCTCTCGTGAATCAGGTGATTAGTATATTTATGTTCTGTTGAGTTCATGTTCAATAATTATGAATTGATTTAGCCTTGACTTTTTAACGATAGTATAATGTCGCTCCTACAGAGCTTAAAAAATCGAATATAATTACAT
>DATFAW010000273.1:0-14605 GCA_035254165.1 Paludibacter sp. | reverse complement strand
ATGTAAATCTTTATGGTGCTATGTCTACTACCGTTGCATTAAGAGATTCCTTATTTACCCTTGCAGGAAAAAGGGCTATTGAAGCAGCAAAAACCGGGGATCCTTTGGTATATGGTTGGATGGTGGACTATTTTTACCAGGGATATGAAGGTTTTAATATTACTCCGGGGATGAAAATGTTAAAGCCGTATCTTGACGATCCGTATTGCATGACTAATAAGCGGCAAGCAATAGAAGTGCGTTTGAAAGGAATGGAAACTTTGGTGCCAGGTTCTTTAGCACCAGACTTTCCGTGGAAATTAAATTCAGGTAAAGTTATACAGTTCCAGGATTTTAAAACAGAAGCAAAATATAAACTGGTATTGTTTTGGTCGGCGGATTGCCAGCATTGCAAAGAGCTGATAGGGAAACTTTACCCCTGGTACCAGAATCCTGCTTACAGGGATTTGATGGATGTATTTGCCATTAGTCTGGATGAAACCGAAACCGAAATCCCGGCTTGGGAAAAGGCGGTGGTCAACTACCCGGCTTTTAAGCATAAAAGAGCTGAAAAGGGAATCCGAAGTCCTGAGGCAAGTGCCTACTTTGTATTGGCTACACCAACCATGATTCTGGTTGATGCAAAAACAAATAAAATTGTAGCTTTACCGGAAACGGTGGAGCAGTTGGAAAAGGAGATGAAATAGATATATGATGATACAGAGTAAAAAAAGGCACTTTTGGTGTCTTTTTTCTTACTCATAACTTTTGCTGTTAATCGTGTATTATAAAAAAGAATTTCTAATTTTGCATTTCTTATTAATTTGTATTTTATGAAAAAACTAACTTTAATTTGTATGACAAGTATGCTGATGGCAAGTGCCGCTGTGAATGCTTCCCAACCTGGTGTGGAAGACTTCAAATACTCGGTGGATAAATTTGCCGATATTGAGATATTACGTTACCGTGTTCCTGATTTCGAACAATTGAATTTGAAACAGAAGGAACTGGTTTATTTTCTGAATCAGGCCGCACTCGAAGGTCATGATATTTTGTACGATCAGAATAACAAGCACAATTTGTGTATCCGTCGTACGTTGGAAGCTGTTTATGAAAACTATAAAGGAGATCGTGAATCGGCTGACTTTGAAAATTTAACTACTTATCTGAAACGAGTCTGGATGGGAACAGGTATTCATCACCATTATTCCGAAGATAAATTTACTCCGGAATTTAGTGCTGCCTTTTTTGCCAAAGCGGTGAAAAGCATTAATGCAGCGAAATTACCTCTTTCCAAAGGAGAAACTGTTGATGCATTGATTAATAAACTCACTCCGGTGATTTTTGATCCTCTGATTTATCCAAAACGTACCAATCAGGCTGCTGGTGTCGATTTAATTAAAACTTCGGCCAATAATTATTATGGCGATGGCATCACCCAGGCTGAAGTGGAAACTTTTTACGGAAAAATGAAAGATCCGAACGATAAAGAACCCATCCCGTATGGTTTGAATAGTAAGCTGGTAAAGGAAAATGGTGTTTTGGTAGAAAAAACCTATAGAGTAGGAGGGCTCTACAGTGCGGCTATTACCCGTATTGTTGGCTGGTTGAAAAAAGCCGCCCTCGTTGCCGAAAACGATAAACAAAAAGCTGTAATAAACAGTTTAATTGAGTTCTATAAAACTGGTAATCTGAAAACTTATGATGATTATTCCATTAAATGGGTGAAGGATTTGGATTCGCAAGTCGATTTTGTGAATGGTTTTACCGAAACATATGGTGATCCATTGGGTATGAAAGCCAGCTGGGAATCGATGGTCAATTTCAAAAATATCGAAGCAACCAAACGTACGGAAATAATCAGTGGCAATGCACAATGGTTTGAAGATCATTCGCCTATTGACCCCCGATTCAAAAAAGAAACGGTAAAAGGTGTTTCGGCCAAAGTTATTACGGCAGCCATCCTTGCCGGCGACTGTTATCCGGCTACTCCAATCGGAATAAACTTACCTAATTCAAACTGGATTCGCCACGAGTATGGTTCAAAATCGGTAACTATCGAAAATATTACCGAAGCTTACGACCAGGCATCGTTGGGTAATGGATTTAATGAAGAATTTATGTGGAGCGATGTGGAATGTAAGCGTGCTAAAGCATTTGCTTCGTTAACTAATAACTTGCACACCGACTTGCATGAATGTCTCGGTCATGGTTCGGGCAAATTGCTTCCGGGCGTTGATCCCGACGCGTTGAAAGCTTACGGCTCAACTATCGAAGAAGCACGTGCCGACTTATTTGGTTTGTATTATATGGGCGACCCCAAAATTACCGAACTGGGACTTTTGCCGGATAAAGAAGCTTACAAAGCTGAGTATTATTCATATGTTATGAATGGTTTGATGACTCAGTTGACCCGCATTCAACCTGGTAAAAGCATTGAAGAAGCGCATATGCGCAACCGCCAGCTAATTGCTTCATGGGTTTATGAAAAAGGGAAAGCCGACAATGTAATTGAATTTGTGAGAAAAAACAATAAAACATTTGTGGTGGTAAATGATTATAAAAAACTGCGTACATTATTTGGCCAATTACTGGCCGAAATTCAAAATATCAAATCAACGGGTGACTTTGAAGGTGGAAAAAAACTGGTTGAAACTTATGGCGTGAAAGTAGATCCAACTCTTCATACAGAAGTTTTGGCACGTTACAAGAAACTGAATCTGGCTCCTTATCGTGGATTTGTTAATCCGGTTTATACCTTGGTGAAAAATAAAGGTAAAATTACTGACGTGAAAGTTTCGTACGATGAGAATTATATAGACCAGCATTTACGTTATGCGAAGGAATACTCAAACTTACCAACGTATAACTAAGCAATAGTTTGCAAAAAACAGAACAGGCTGATTTTATTGAATCAGCCTGTTCTGTTTTTTTTTAGTTGGAGTACGACCCCGACTCCGAAGTATATCCAGAAATGTGAATTACATTCTCCGTGTAACTCCTTGTGTAGGGACACTTTCGTGTTTGTATCGGTTGATAGCGGTCACCACAAAAGTATAATTGCCTTTGAATTTTTGTTCGAATTCGCGTAAATTAATACAGCTATCGGTCGTTCTGATTAAAATGTTTGCTGGATCATTCATGTCACCAACTTTCTTGCCTTTGAATGCATAAACAACATAATAAGCTGTTTGGCAGCCGCCTTCTTCTTCCACTTCGTCCCACATTAAAAAAGCGTCTTTCCCGTCTCGTAGAACTTTTAAATTTTGAGGTTGGGCAGAAGGCTCTCCCGGGATATTCCTGTTTATCGGGCAGATAGCTGGATATTTATAAAAATTGTTTTTTAAGCTGTCATTTAATCCTAACTTGTTTTTTACAAATGCTTTAGCACTATAAAATACAGCTCCGTCTATTTGCGGGAAGCGTTGGTTTACATGTAGCTGTCTGACCAGTTCATTGCCTTTGCGCCACGCCTGGTTTGCTTCGGGCGAACCCAATTGAGAATTAAAAAGGCCAATGTAGAGGTTTTTCCCAAATGAATTTTCGCTCCACCATTTTGCCAAAATCTCGTAATCTGCCACTTTTTTCCCAATTTCCCAATATAGCTGTGGAGCTACATAGTCAATGCTTCCTTCTTTGAGCCATTTCAAAATGTCGGCATATAAATCGTCATAATTTTGGACTCCGGCGCGGGTTGCAGAACCCTTTGGATCAACATTATCGTTTCGCCAAACACCAAAAGGAGAAACGCCAAACTCTACCCAGGGCTTTATACTCTTAATAGTACGTTGCAGTTCGTTGATAACCAGATCCACATTGTTTCGTCGCCATTCATTCTTTTGATTTGGTGCAAAACCGCGAGGATTCTTTTTGAATGTCATGGCGTCTGGAAACTCTTCGTTTGCTACGCGATATGGATAGAAATAGTCGTCGAAATGGACTGCATCTATATCATAGCGCTCTACCACATCTTCTACCACACGATTTAAGTATTCGCGGGTTTCGTCCAATCCCGGATCGAAATAATATTTGTCGCCGTATTTTACAAATAATTCCCTGTTTTTGTAAAAAAGATGATTTTTATTCAATATACTCAGGTTATCTGAATTGAGAACTCGATATGGGTTTAGCCAGACATGGACTTCAATGCAACGCTTATGTGCCTCCTCAATAATAAATTGAAGCGGATCGTAGTATGGATCAGGTCTTACACCTTGTTTTCCTGTAAGCCAGTTGGACCAGGGCTCAAGTGCAGATGGATAAAAAGCATCCGCAGTAGGTCGAATTTGTAATACAATAGCATTTACGTTATTTTTTGCAAATTCATTCAACATCGAACGCATCTCATCACGTTGTGCTTTCGAAGTCAGATTCCGTTGGCTGGGCCAATCGATGTTGGCAACGGTGGCAACCCACACAGCACGCATTTCGTGTTTAGCATGCTGGGCGAAAAGTGTTGTGACAAAAAACAAAAAGGCAAAGAGGACGTTTATTTTTTTATTCATAAAATTGAAATGTATGAACACAAAAGTAAACAAAATTCACAAATGAAGCAATTAAACAATCATTTTTTCGAGAACTTTTATGTTTGACCATTGTTGGAGTAAGAAAAAAACTGTAGCTTTGTAAAATGAATACTGAAAAAATAGAACGTATGAACAAACAGCTGACAATTGCCTTGGTTGCTCATGATAGACGTAAGGCTGATATGGTTGAATGGGCGGTATTTAATGCCGACATGTTATCGAAGCATAAACTTATTTGCACCGGAACTACCGGAAGCTTAATTCAAAAAGCATTGGAAGAAAAAGGTGTGGATGTCGAAATAACCTGCATGAATTCCGGACCGCTTGGTGGCGATGCCGAAATTGCTGCATTGGTGGTTCGTAAACAGATTAATCTCGCAGTTTTTCTTATTGACGACTTGAATGCACAGCCTCACGAAGCTGATATTCAAATGTTGCTTCGTCAATGCCGGGTTCACAATGTGCCAATTGCTTGTAATCGCTATAGTGCCGATTTAATGATAACAAGTTCGTTGTGGGACGATGAGGAATATGTTCCAAGTGAACCGAGATATGTAAAATTTGATCGTTAATATTAAACTTTTTATAATCAGTAGCGCTATCGGTTTAATTCGGTGGTGCTATTTTTTTTATTTCTGAATAATGATTCGCCAAATGATGTTCTATTGTAAAAATAGGATTTTTTTGTTTCATTTGGAACATTGAATAATTATCTGTATTTTTGACATAATTTTGAAAAAAACGATTCGAAAGGCTGATTAAGTTCAAATTTCCGATAGAGTTATTATATGAAAATAGTCAGATAAATATTTAATTTTTATTATTTTAAAAAATGAAAAATCCAAAAATAACATTACTTATGTCAGCAATCTCTTTCGCTACCACTGTTTTAGCAGGAAATCCGTTTTTCGAAACATATAAAACCCCACATCAAACCATTCCATTCAACGAAATTAAGACAGAACATTATTTCCCTGCATTTGAGGAAGCTATGAAGCAACATAGCATCGAAGTTGATGCAATTACTAACAATCCACAAGCTCCGACTTTTGAAAATACAATTGTTGCGTTAGAAAAATCAGGATCGTTGCTTGAAAAAGTTAGTTCACCTTTTTATAATATGTTAGGCTCTGAAACGAATGACGATTTGCAAGCTATCGCAGAAAGAATATCGCCACTTACAACAGAACATGCCAATTCAATCCGACTGAATGAGAAACTTTTTGCACGCATAAAAGCTGTTTATTTGCAAAAAGACAAATTGAAGCTTACACCGGAGCAACAAATGCTATTGAAAACTACTTATGATGAATTTGCCAATAATGGTGCAAATCTTTCGAAAGCAAATAAAATCGTTTACCGTGAATTGACTAAAGTGTTGAATTTCCTGACACTTCAATATGGTCAAAATGTATTGAAAGAAACCAATAATTATAGTTTGTTGATTACCAATAAAACTTTGTTGGGCGGTTTACCTGCTGATTTTCTTGAAGTGTTGGCTGACAATGCCAAGAAAGCTGGAAAAGACGGCTGGCTACTCAATTTGAAAGTAACTTGTTATGTTCCGTTTATGAAATATGCCGACAATCGAGATCTACGTCGCGAATTGTACATGGCATATACTTCTAAGTGTATGCTGGGTGGTGAATATGATAATTGTGAAAATGTAAAAAAAATAGCCAATACAAGATTTGAAATTGCTAAGCTGCTGGGGTATAAATCGTATGCTGATTATGAACTGGTAGATCGGATGGCTGAGAATAAAACCAATGTTTATAATCTGCTCGATAAATTGCTTGCAGCCTATAAACCTGCCGCTGAAAAAGAATATGCTGATGTTCAGGCTTACGCTGATAAGAATGGAGCTTATTTTAAACTTCAGCCTTGGGACTGGTCTTATTATTCTGAGAAATTGAAAGACGAAAAATACTCGGTGAATGACGAAATGCTGAAACCGTACTTCGAGTTGGAACACGTAAAAAAAGGTGTATTCGGTTTAGCAACCCGCTTATATGGAATTAAATTTGTAAAAAACACAAAGATTCCTGTTTACAACCCCGAAGTTGATGCATATGATGTTACCGACGAAAATGGGCACTTTTTGGCTGTTTTGTACACCGACTTTCATCCACGCGATGGAAAACGTGCCGGAGCTTGGATGAACGCGTTCAAACCTCAGTGGATGGATGAAAAAACGGATAGCCGTCCGCAAATCACTATTGTAATGAACTTTACACGACCAACAGAATCGAAGCCAGCCTTGTTGACTTTTGATGAAGTAAAGACTTTCTTACATGAATTCGGACATTCGCTTCATGGTATGCTGACAAGATGCACGTATCGGTCACTCTCAGGAACAGATGTTTACCGCGACTTTGTTGAACTTCCATCGCAAATTATGGAAAACTGGGCAACACAGAAAGCATTTTTGGATGGATTTGCCGTTAACTATGAAACCGGCGAGAAAATTCCAGCCGAACTGATTCAGAAAATTGTTGATTCTGAGAACTTCAATGTGGCTTATGCCTGCTTACGTCAATTAAGTTTTGGATACCTGGATATGGCCTGGCACACTATCGAAAAACCATTTGATGGTGATGTGATTGCTTACGAAAAACAAGCAATGGCTTCAACTCAAGTACTTCCAACTGTACCGAACACCAGCATGAGCACAACGTTTAGCCATATTTTCTCAGGTGGTTATGCCGCCGGTTATTACAGTTACAAATGGGCCGAAGTGTTGGATGCAGATGCATTCTCAGTATTTGAAAAAAATGGGATATTTGATAAAAAGACAGCAACTTCATTTCGTAAAAGTATATTGGAAAGGGGTGGTACAGAGCATCCAATGATTCTTTACAAACGTTTCCGTGGACAAGAACCAACTATTGATGCTCTATTGAAAAGAAATGGAATTACTCAAAAATAGATTTGTTTCAACTTGCAGATTTCAACTAATAAAGCTCTTATAGATAAATTATAATTCAATCAAGTATTTATGAAAAGTCATACATTAATTATGTTGGTTATTTCGGGATTGTTAACTGCATGTAGTTCTACGCCACATTACGCTACTTTTGCAGATTATCCTGTATATGATGGTTCTGATTTAGAACTAACATATTCGCCAAGCGTTTCCAAATTCAAGGTTTGGGCTCCAACTGCATCGCAAGTTAAGTTGTTGTTATATGATAATGGATATGAGGGTGGTGCTTATAAAACGATTGATATGAGTCGTTCGGATAAAGGAACCTGGGCGTTGAAAGTTGATGAAGATTTGAAAGGTAAATTCTATACTTTTCAAGTAAGAATAAACGAAAAATGGCTCGAAGAAACACCCGGAATGTGGGTTAAAGCCACAGGAGTGAACGGAAAACGTGCTGCGGTTATTGATTTTGCAGAAACAAACCCGGCTGGTTGGGAAAACGATGTTCGTCCACCGCTGAAGAACTTCACCGATATTGTTTTGTACGAAGTTCATGTTCGTGATTTTTCAGTTTCGCCAAATTCAGGCATAAAACATAAAGGCAAATTTTTAGCTTTCACCGAACGGGGAACGAAGAATTCTGCCGGAGAAGCTACCGGTATTGATCACCTGAAGGAGTTGGGAATTACACACGTGCATTTGTTACCTTCATTCGATTTTGCTTCTGTTGATGAAACGAAACCGAATGATAATAAGTATAACTGGGGATATGATCCTCTGAACTATAATGTTCCGGAAGGTAGTTATTCTACGAATCCGAAAGATCCTGCAACCCGCATCCGCGAATTTAAGCAGATGGTGCAATCGCTGCACCAGGCTGGCATTCGGGTAATAATGGATGTAGTTTATAATCATACTGCAGCAGGTAAAAATTCGCATCTGAATCTGTTAGTACCCGGATATTTTTACCGCATGAATGCCGATAGTACATGGTCAAATGCTTCTGGATGCGGAAATGAAACTGCTTCTGAACGTGCGATGATGCGTAAATTTATGGTTGAGTCGGTTGTTTATTGGGCTACTGAATATCATGTAGACGGTTTCCGTTTTGACTTAATGGGCATACACGACATTGAAACAATGAACGCCATTAGAGCAGCTTTAGATAAGATTGATAAAACTATATTTATGTATGGCGAAGGTTGGACTGCCGGAGCTTCACCGCTTGCCGAAAGTAAACGTGCAGTTAAGAAAAACGCTAAAGAACTGGAAAATATTGCTGTGTTTAGTGACGATATACGTGATGCCTTGAAAGGTAGTTTTATGCATGCCCAGGCTCCCGGTTTTGTTTCGGGTGTTGATAGCTTGGAAGCAAGTGTTAAATTTGGAGTGGTTGGTGCAACTCAACATGATAGTATTGATTACGCTAAAGTTCTTTATTCAAAAGCACCATATGTAAATAATCCGACACAAATCATCAATTATGTTTCGTGTCATGACGATATGTGTCTGGTTGATAAACTAAAAGAATCAAGGCCGGAAAATGCAACCGATGAAGATTTGGTTCGGTTTAATAAACTGGCTCAAACCGTTGTATTTACTTCACAGGGCGTGCCATTTATTTATGCTGGCGAAGAATTATACCGCACAAAGAAAGGCATTCATAATACTTTTCAATCGCCCGACTCTATAAATCAGATTAACTGGGATTCGAAAACCAGCCATAAAGACATATTTGATTATTACAAAGGTCTGATAGCTTTGCGTAAAGCTCATGCGGCATTTCGCATACCAACGCAGGAAATGGTTCAGCAACATTTGAGATTCATTAATATGCAAAAACCAAACGTGGTTGCATATATGTTATCCAATCATGTGAATGATGAAATTTGGAAAGATATTTTGGTAATCTACAATGGAAATAGGAAGGCTGTAGCTGTTGAAATTCCTGAAGGCGAATGGAATCTCATTTGCCATGATGGACAAATCAATTTGAATGGAATTTCGCAAATAGATAAAACTACTTTTGTTGTAGCTCCGTCATCGGCAAGTATTATGTACTTAAGGTAGTTGAAAATTTAAAAGATGAAATTGTTTTTATCCAGATATTCGTGTAATAATTTGATTAAGTCCGTATAATGCAAAAAACAATTCTTTCAGTATTGATCATGTTTGTTTTTCTTGCCGTCTCGGCCCAGGATATACCCGAACATATTTCGTATACCCGGATTTACGATTATTTGGACGAGCTGGCAACTGATAAAATTATTGAATTGAATTCGGTGGCAAAGCCATATGCGCGAACTTTCATTGCTGAAAAACTTCTTCAGGCACAAAGTCAAAAAAAAAAACTGAATAAAAGACAGCGAGCTGAACTGAGCTTTTTTCTAAATGAATTTGCTTTGGAACAAAATAAATTGCCCGGCACATATCTTACCATTAGCCGAAACGATCAACTGGCTTTTGCAGGAATTCAGCCGGCTTTCAGCTATCGCGACAGTTTATTTCGGACAAAGATAATCCCTTTGTTGGGGATGAATGTAACCCGTAACGGAAACGGATCTGTAACTAAACGTTGGTATGGAGCCGATTTTCAAACAATGATTGGAAAACATCTGAGTGTTTATGGTAGTTTGCGCGATATTTCGGTTGATGGTCCACTGCTGGCGCGTCCTGGATATTTGAATGATTATCCGGGCTATGAATATAAAGAATCTACTTCCGGAGGTGATTTTAGCGATTCGCGTGGTGGTATAAAATATGCATGGAACTGGGGTTCTATTGGCCTGGTGAAAGACAATGTGATTTGGGGTGATAATTACCACGGTTCGAATATACTTTCGGGCAGGACACCGTCGTTTCCTATGCTGACCTTACATTTAAAACCTGTGAAGTGGTTCGAGATGCAGTATTTTCATGGTTGGTTAGTCTCTGATGTGATTGATTCTACACGATACTATCTTGACAATTTGGGTGCTAAGCATTTTCGCATGACCAATAAGTTCATTGCTGCAAATATGTTTACCTTCACACCAGTCGCCAACTTGAATATCTCTTTTGGAAATTCAATCATATATGCCGAAGAAAATATTCAACCAGGATATTTTATTCCAATTGCATTTTATAAGTCTATAGACCATACACTTACCAAAGGTTTAGGCCTCGAAAATCAAAACTCACAGGTTTTTCTTAATATCAGCTCGCACAACATTAAACACTTACATCTTTTTACTTCGGTGTATGCCGACGAAATCAGTTGGGGGCGATTTTCACCGGGGAGTAAAGAGAAAAATCCTATTTCATACAAAATCGGAGCAAATCTTAGCAATCTCCCTGTGGAAAATTTATCGATAGTTGCTGAATATACCAATACAAATATCATTAATTATAAGCATTCAATTCCAGCGATAACCTGGGCTTCGAATGGTTACAATCTTGGCAGTTACCTGGGTGATAATTCGCAGGAAATATATTTGGCAATGCGTTATAAACCTATCCGCGGATTGGATTTGAGTCTTTCGTACATGAATGCAAAGCATGGAAATGAATATGATTATGTTCGCGACAATCATGCCATCGATGCTATTATTAGCCAACCGTCGTTGGGAGATATAACCTGGAGTAATAAAACCATGGCTTTTAATGCCCTGTACGAGGTGTTTAATAATGCATATGCCAGCATAAATATTGCTTACAGCGATATACAAGGTTACAATTTGACTTCTAGCCCAATAGCTGGTGAAGTGCGCAAAACGGCACAAGGTTACTTAGATTTATTCACCCCTGCTTATCTCCAAGGTAAAAAAACGTCTGTTACTGTTGGATTCAGCTTAGGTTTCTAATAAGATACGAATTGTTGAACTGTTTATTAGATTAATTGTTTAATTTGAAAAACAAAGACTTGTTCACATATGAGCTAATCCGTATTTAGTTATTTCATTCATTTAATATTGTTTAATAAGTATGCATAAACCATTGATTATAGGAATAACCGGCGGAATTGGCAGTGGCAAATCAACACTATCACATTTGTTGCGTGCCGAAGGCTATTCGGTTTATGATTCCGATTTGGAAGCGCGCCGGCTGCAAAATGAGCATTCGGTTATGAGGAAGAAAATGATAGACTTGTTCGGAAAAGATATTTACTCCGAAAAAGGTCTAAATCGCTCAGCTTTAGGTAAAATTGTTTTTGGGAAACCAGAGTTACTGGCTAAACTAAATGCAATAGTTCATCCATTTGTAATGGCAGATTTCGAAAACTGGATAATAAACCGGTATCCTAAAAAGATACTTTTTATTGAGTCGGCAATTCTATACGAAAGCGGATTTAATAAGCTAGTGGATAAAGTGATATTAATTACTGCTTCTGAGGATATTCGCATTGAGCGTATTGTAAAACGCGATGGCATAAGCTCAGAACAAGTTCGTGCTCGCATGTCGCATCAGATTTCTGAAGAACAAAAAGAGCAACTTGCCGATTTTGTAATTCACTCTGATGACCAGAAGCCATTAGAAGTAAAAATGAAAAATATAATTTTGGAATTAATCAAAATACGCGAACAACAAATAAAAGAGGCTGCTTCAGAATAAGTTCTGCAACAGCCTCTTTCTTATGGTTGAATTTTCTTTATTCTGTCAACGCAACCGTTGGCTTAATAATTCTGGCCTTAATAACTTTGGTTTCCGGTTCTAATTCCATTAGAATAGTGTCGCCAGCTTCCAATTCTCCACTCAATACTACATCGGCTAGTTCATCTTCCAGATATTTTTGAATGGCACGTTTCAATGGACGTGCACCAAATTGAACGTCGTATCCTTTATCGGCAATAAAGTCTTTTGTTTCGGGTGTGAGCTCGAGATTATAGCCTAAGGCTGTAACCCGTCCGAAAATACCTTTAAGTTCAAGGTCGATTATTAATTTGATAGAGTCTTTGCTCAGTTGATCGAACATAACCACGTCATCCACACGGTTCAGAAATTCAGGTGCAAACGTACGGTTCAGTGCTTTTTGAATTACTCCACGAGAAAATTCCGAATCCATAGTCAGATCAGCCGTTAAATTAAATCCAACTCCTTTACCAAAATCTTTTAGTTGACGTGATCCTACGTTAGAAGTCATAATGATAATGGTGTTCTTGAAATCAATGCGGCGGCCTAAACTATCAGTCAAACGACCTTCGTCCATTACCTGAAGCAAAATATTAAATACATCGGGATGCGCTTTTTCAATTTCATCAAGTAAAATGATAGAATATGGTTTACGACGTACTTTCTCAGTCAATTGTCCGCCTTCTTCATAACCAACGTATCCCGGAGGTGCACCGATAAGACGCGAAACGCTGAATTTTTCCATGTATTCACTCATGTCTACACGGATCAAAGCGTCGGAACTATCGAACATGAATTCTGCCAAAATCTTAGCCAAGTGGGTTTTACCAACACCGGTTGGTCCAATAAATATAAATGAACCAATTGGTTTATTCGGATCTTTTAAACCAATTCTGTTTCGTTGAATGGCTTTTACAATTTTATTAACTGCTTCATCCTGTCCAATCACCTTACCTTGCAAAGCATCTTTCATTTGACGCAGCTTCAGTCCTTCGGCCTGTGCAATCCGTTGTACCGGAATGCCTGACATCATGGCAACAACCTCTGCAACCTGTTCTTCATCTACGGTTTCAGGATGCAATTGAGCTTCGTCTTCCCACCGTTTTACAGCATCTTCAAGTTGATATTGCAATTGTTTTTCCTGATCGCGAATAGGGCCGGCCAGTTCATATTTTTGTTCTGAAAGGACTTTCAGTTTATTTTTCTTTAATTCTTCAATTTTCTTTTCCAGTTCTTCTATTTCAGCCGGCACCGAAACAGTACCGATATGAACGCGCGAACCGGCTTCATCCAAGGCATCAATGGCCTTATCGGGGAAGCAACGGTCAGTAATATAACGGTCGGTCAAACGCACGCAAGCTTTGATGGCTTCGGGTGTATAACGCACATTGTGGTGATATTCGTAGCGATCCTGTATATTTTGCAAAATTTCCAGAGTTTCGTCAACTGTTGTTGGGTCGACCATCACTTTTTGGAAACGACGTTCCAGTGCACCATCTTTTTCAATGCTTTGACGATATTCGTCGAGTGTGGTTGCACCAACGCATTGAATTTCGCCACGAGCCAGAGCCGGTTTCAGCATATTGGCAGCATCCAGCGAACCGGGAGCACCACCTGCACCAACAATGGTATGAATTTCGTCGATAAACAGAATAACATCCGGATTTTTTGACAATTCATTCAAAATAGCTTTGATACGTTCCTCAAATTGTCCGCGGTATTTTGTTCCGGCGACGATTGAAGCCATATCCAACGAAACAACGCGTTTTTCGAATAGTACGCGTGAAACGCGGCGTTGAATAATACGCAAAGCCAAACCCTCAACAATAGCCGATTTGCCAACTCCCGGGTCGCCAATCAGCACCGGATTGTTTTTCTTGCGGCGACTCAGAATTTGTGCCAATCGTTCTATTTCCTGATTACGGCCAACGATTGGGTCAAGCCGGTTTTCAAGTGCAGCTTTAGTAATGTCTGTACCAAACGTATCCAAAGCCGGCGTGTCGCTTTGTTTTGCTCCTGCGGCAGATGATGGATTGGATTTTTTCTTTTGATGGGGGTCATCTTCATCATCATCTTCATCCTGAAAGCTTGATCCCATCATGGGTACATCCTTTGGAGCATCGATAAATGCTTTGGCTTGTTCGTAGGTGAGATGTTCTGACAATAAAATATCGCCGGCCATGTTGTTTTTTTCTTTCAGAATGGCCAATAATAAGTGCTCCGTATCGGCTGTTTCTGCCGATAACGAACGTGTCTCCAGCTCCATGATCTTCTTAATCCGTTCTGTACTTTTCAGGCTTGGAATTTCTTTACCTGTAGGTTCAATGTCGGTGCGAATCTGACTCTCAATGGTTTGTTTCACTTTTAAAATATTAATATGTGCTACATTTAAAATATCAATAGCTTTTCCGGTTCCATTGCGCAAGATACCTAGAAGCAGATGCTCAGGTCCCACGTAATTGTTTCCCAGACGCTCGGCTTCTTGTGAGCTATATAACAGCACGTTGTGCAATTGTTCGGAATAATTGACTGACATATGTTGGTTCTCCTATTGTTTTAGTTTGAC
>DATFAW010000272.1:0-5465 GCA_035254165.1 Paludibacter sp. | reverse complement strand
ATCATGATCAGTATAAGTCTGTTTCTGAATGAAACAAGGCTGGAAAGTGCTTCCTCTTGGTTAGATACCACTACTATAGACCAAAATGTATTCCTCAGATGAACCGGAACATATACTGCAAGCTTAGTTGTTAGTTTTGTTTTTTCTCCACTGGCTCTGTCAAATTGGTAGGTTGCATATCCCTGATGCCCCTTGAGCATTTCATTAAGCATTGGTGTAAAAGATGGATAACCTTTGAGATTCTCAAATATTGACTTCCCGGTGAATCCTGGTTCCGGACTGTAGAGTTCAGTGCCGTCATGGCTGATTACCCATGCATGACCCGTTTTGCCAATCTTAATTTCATCGAGGTAGCGCTTTGCGATGTTTTGATAATTAATCAGAATACCAATAGAGCCTATGAAATTCGTGCCCTTAAATATTGGTACATTCAGAGAAATTGTGTTTGCGCCCTCGACAGTTGTAAACATATCACTTATTATAGTTTGATGATGCTTAAGTAATTGTTGAATGTGCTTCAGCCCGGATATATCAGCTCCAATTTTAGTGTTGCCATAAGAGGAATATATTATTATTCCCTTTTCGTTTACACGGTTGATTGATAAAATTTCATTCTGATGTGCCTCATACAATAGTTTCATGAGGCGTTTGCCGTCAGCGTTATTACTTATAATATCATCCGTTTTTGATAGTGCATTTAATACACCAGTCCAGTTTGCAAAATATCCCTCAATTCCACGGGCAGCTACCTTGGCATGAACCAACTGTGTTTCGTTGATGTGTCTGATTGCAGTATTCTTAACCTCGTTATAAAAAGTGTAAAAGAGAAAAATACACGTGCCTGTAAAGGCAATCACAAGTACTCTAAAGATTTTTTTATTCATAGCTTGCTTCTAATTTAAAACAATGACTACCCGCAAAGTATCAGGAGAACTAAATATAAGTTGTTTACATTTGTTGTTTGCTAAAAAAGAGCAGGATATGTATGTATATGCTCATTAATTGCAAATATAATAAGTTTTTTTTGTGGTTTTTTGCATAAGTATGTCGTTTGGCTCAACAAAAAGTTTAAATTTCTATAATTGGTCGTTTTTTTGTTTAATTTCGGGATGAGTTTGGAAATATTGCTACAATAGTGCGATTTATTTTGTACTACTTTATCCGGATGGTATGAAGCAAAAATAGCAGGTTGCATTGCTGCAACCTGCCTGGAAAAAATCGGCTGAACCTCTTTTTGGGAAGTTCAGCCGATTTTTTTTGTGTGAGTGATTGTAGTAATTAAATGTCATAATCTTTAAAAGAATATTCAACCACATATGGAATATTCCGAGCATCGGGATGTTTCATATGTAGTTTGAAATACGACATTATATTTTTTCTACTAAGTAGTTACTTATATAACGTGAGTTCGACATAAGATTCTTTTGAATCTCACTATTTTACAAGTCCGAAGGCTTCGGCGTGAGCTCAGTCGAACGGACTTGAATGTGAATAACCGCCCCGACACATCGGGGTGGAAAAGACAGAACATGAATGCGAACCCCGAATGGGGTTCAATATATAAATGTGTGATATTGAACCCCATTCGGGGTTCTGATTATTTTGTACAAATACCACGGGTTACACCCGCGGTTATTCACATTGAATCCCTTCAGGATTCTAAAATCCACTTTTAATTGATTGTGAGCTGCTTGCTTATATCGAACTCACGTTATGTAGGAAAAATCTTATTTCGCCGGTTCAATGCGGAACCAGTCGAAATCGGCATAACCCGAGTCGTTGAGTGGTTGCGGACGTTGGCAGAAAATGCCCACTTTGGCACCTACCCATTTGCCTTCCCAAGCCACAAACGGACTGCCGAAAGTGACAAACTTATTGCCGTCGAGGCTGTAACTAAATGTGCAGGTGGCTTTTGGCTGCATAATATTTTCTTTGTTCGGAGCTTTAGTTTGTTTTATTTCCACCTGAAAGTATACGGTGTTTTTACCGAGAGCTTCAGAAGCATTTACGGTTTCGGGTGTTCCATCAGAAGCATTTTTGCAGCTGGCCTGGCTCAGAACCAATCCTGTGCCGGTGCTTTCGATGGTTATGGTGGCATAATCCTGTCCGAAAACCACCAGCCCGGCTCGTTCGCCTTTTTTGAACGGACTGAACGTGAGTTTGGTCGTGGCTTTAAAGTCGGGTGCAGGGAGTTTTTGCATCAACAGGTTGGGTGCATCCCACAGGTTTTTGGCATTGCCAATCAGGTTCCAGGCAAACAAACGCAGGTAGCCCTTTTCTCCGGCAGGGAAATACCACAGCGGATTGCTGTTGGCCTGCCATTGCCACTGAAGTCCCAGTGTGTTGCTATTGAATTCGTCGCTTTCCACGGGCGTGCAAACCGGATAGGTTTTGCCCACGTTTGGTTTTTTGTACGTAGAGTAGGGGTTTCCGCAGCCTTCGCCGTTTTTATCTTCGCCAATCACGGGCCAGTCGTTTACCCATTTCATCGGTTGCAGGAGCACGGCACGTCCGTAGGCATACAGGTCCTGAAAATGGAAGAACCAGTCTTGCTTTCCGTCCGGCGTATCCACCCACGCACCTTGGTGAGGACCGTTGATATCGGATTTCCCTTGTTCCATCACGCGTTTTTCTTCGTAAGGACCGTACACGTTTTTCGAACGCAGAGCCAGCTGCCAGCCCGGTTTCACGCCACCTGCCGGACAGAAAATATAATAATAACCGTTACGTTTGTAGAATTTCGGACCTTCGGTGGTGGTATTGACCGGGTGTCCATCGAATACCAACCGGTCATTGCCAATAGCTTTTGTGCCGTCGGCCGACATCTCGAAAACGCCCAGCACGCTTTTCATTCCGGCACGGCTTCCGGCATAACCGTGAACCATGTAAGCGCGTCCGTCCTCGTCCCACAACGGGCAGCAATCAATCAGCCCTTTGCCTTCTTTCATCATGATGAGTGGCGACCAGTTGCCGCGTGGGTCGGATGCTTTGGTCATGTAAAGACCTGCATCCGGATCGCCGAAGTAGATGTAAAACTCGTTGTTGTGGTAGCGGATGCTCGGTGCCCAAACTCCGTTGCCATGCTGCATGGTGCTAAAGCGCTCTTCGGGAATCATTTGCTGAATGGCATAACCGATAATACTCCAGTTCACCATATCGTTGGAGTGCAGGATAGGTAGTCCGGGAGTGTGCACAAACGATGAGGCAACCATGTAATAATCATTGCCAACGCGGCACACGTCCGGATCGGAATAATCGGCATAAAGCACTGGGTTTTTATAATTGCCGTTTCCTAAATCCGATATCCAGACTTTGGAAACATACTGGGCAGAAGCTGCCATAACAGACATGATAATGGCTGTGAGTAGAGTGAATTTCTTCATAAAGAGTTTATTGAATTTTTTGTTTTTTTGAGCTGGCATCTTTATCCATGCCGGACGATTACGGATTTTGCCGTTTTCTGTTGCAAATATACAAATATATTTCACGCAAAGTTAAGAATCGGATACTTCAAAGGTGATAAGTAGTTTCCAATATTTAATGATCTGTTTTTGTCACAATAGAACACATATGGAACAACCTGAAACTCGGGAGAAATAATGTAAATAATGGAAGAAAAAGACTTAGGTCAGATAGTAAAAGTATCTGACGATACTTTTGCTCAGTCTGAAATTATCCCGATATTCGGGATGTTCCATATGTGGTAAAAACATATCAACAATAGTTACCATTTACTTACCTGCATTTTATTCCCCAAATAAATACATGAATTTTGTCGCTCAGGTGAAAATGACTAATTTTGAGACAAAAAATTTAATGAATTTTGTACCAATGTTACTACTTATTGCTATACTCATTATGATAGCAGTCATCGGATTGGCTGTGTACTTGTATTTGAAGCTTCGTGAGTCAGAAAAACAACAAAAGGAAATGGAAATCCGGTTTCAGGAGCTGAAGAGTCAGGTTCATCCGTTGCAACTGGAAACGCTGGAAGCTAAATTAAACCCGCATCTGTTTAAAAATATCTTAAACTCTATCCAGTCGCATGCCTATCAAACTTATTTTGCCATTGACAAGCTTGCCAACGTATTGGATTATATTCTGTACGAAAGCCGCAAGGAATTTGTTACCCCCAAAGAAGAAATAGAATTTGCCTTGAACCTCATTGAGATTAATAAAATTAAAGTGAGCCCGCTGTTCGACCTGAAAGTAAAAACCAAGGTGAACAATGCGGAGCCGATGTATGAACAAAAGCTGCTGGCACCGTTGATTTCTATCGATCTGATAGAAAATGCTTTCAAGCATGCCGATATCCAGAGTTCCGATGCGTTTATTTCCATTACGCTGGAATTTAAGGACAATCATTTTGGACTGACAGTTGCCAATAAAATTTCGTCGAAACCTCCCATGAAGAAAGAAAAAGGCGGAATTGGGATAAAAACACTGGAACAACGGTTGCGGATTATCTATGAAGATAATTTTAAGCTCGATAGCTATATTGAAGATAATGTATATGTTGCACATTTAAATATCGATCTCTTTGAATACAAAGTTAAAGTGCTTGCTGCTCGATGATGAATTGCCGGGACTGACGTACCTGAAGATGCTCTGCGAACAAGTCCCGGAGTTGGAAGTGGTAAAAGCTTTCAACCGCCCCGATGTGTTTTTGTCTGAATTAGCCGGCCTTGATTTTGATCTTTGTATCCTGGATATTGAGATGCCTCAGATAAATGGTATTCAACTGGCAGAGTTGCTCAAGGGCAAGCTCATTATCTTTACTACCGCTCACAAAGAATATGCAGCCGAAGCATTCGATTTGGATGCCGTGGATTTTGTACGCAAGCCCATTCAGTTGGAAAGGCTTCAAAAAGCGGTACGAAAAGCCATTAAGCAGGTGAATGATGCTAAACACAGTAAAAAATTTATTCACTTGAACACAGACAAAGGAAAATCGCTGATTGTGTTTGACCAACTGTGTTACATAAAATCTTCCGGAATTGATAGCCGGGATAAAGATGTGTTGCTTAAAGACGGCTCGAAAATTTGCCTGAAAAATATCTCTTTCGAAAAATTGCAAAGCATCCTTCCTCAAAAAAACTTTTGCCGGATTAATAAGCAGGAAATAATCGCCATTGACATTGTCCAGCATTTCTCTTTCGACCAAATCACCTCCACCATTCCCGGTGAACAAAACAAACCCCTGATGTTTTATTTGAGCGAAGTGTATCGGAATGCCTTTTTGGAAAAGGTGAAAATCTGATTCATTACATTTTTTTTCAGTCTTGTTACATAATAACTCTGATTCTGTTTGTGACCATTGACTTTGATGTTTTTTAATAATATCTTTGTTGCTGAGTGAGGTTTATATACAGAGGTCGTCTTGACTTTTTTACAATGTCGCTACGGAGCTTTAATTTGGAATGGTATGTATATTCTACTACCATAATAACGTTCCTAACGGAACT
>DATFAW010000271.1:0-2998 GCA_035254165.1 Paludibacter sp. | reverse complement strand
AAACGAGTTTATGTGTAAACAGGTACACAGCCTATTATATTGTCAATAAGCATACGAGCAAACATCACATTTCCTCGTATACTTAGATCGAATATGTATTTAAATAATTCCTTTGACAGTTTCGTACATGCCTTTGTTCTGGATCGAAGTTAAATACTCAACTATTTTTGCAGCCAATCCTTTTATTTGATTCAAATCTTCGCCCCAGATAAATTCTGCAGCCAAAACTCCCTGGGCTACTTTTGCGACATCTCCTGAGCTCCAAAGTTCAGTCAATAAATCGGTTATAGCCTTGTCGTCGTTTGGAACAATCTCGACATCACCACGTTTTCCACCTTTGTAATAAGTAATGATACCGGCTAAACCAAGTACCAGTCCTAAAGGTAATTCACCTTTACGCTCCAAATAAATCTTCAAACCAGGTAAATCGCGGGTTTTAAATTTAGGCAATGAATTGAGCATAATGCTTGTATAGAAATGTTTTACAAACGGATTTTTGAAACGATCGAGTACGTCAGCACCAAATTTTTCGAGTTCTACTTTTGGTAAATCAAGAGTTTCAAGCAATTCTTTAAACATTACTTTATCCACAAATTTAGCAATCACTTCATCTTTAAGACCTTCGCTAACTGTATCAATCCCTGATAAATAAGCAACAGGCGACATGACTGTGTGAGGGCCATTGAGCAAAGTAACTTTACGATCGTGGTATGGCTTTTCGCTTGGGACAAACAATACATTCAATCCTGCTTTATCGGCAGGAAATTCTTTTGCTACCGATTCTGGTGCTTCAATCACCCATAAATGAAATATTTCAGCTTTTACCACCATTTTGTCTTCAAGCTGAATTTTTTCGAGAATTTCATTGATAGTATCACGCGGATAACCTGGCACAATACGGTCAACCAAAGTACAATAAACACCACAGGCATTTTCGAACCATTGTTTAAATTCTTCGCCTAAATTCCAGAATGCGATATATTGTTCAATGCATTTTTTCAATTCGGTTCCATTATGGAAAATCAATTCGCAAGGAAACATGATCAGCCCTTTATCCATTGCACCATTAAAAGTTTTGAAACGGTGATAAAGCAGTTGGGTCAATTTACCAGGGTACGAACTAGCCGGTGCATCATCCAATTTGCACGAATCGTCGAATGCAATACCTGCTTCGGTAGTATTCGAAATAACAAAACGCATTTCCGGATTTTCGGCTAATTTTAAATAATCTTGAAATTGAGAATAAGGATTAAGACAGCGGCTTACAACATCTATTA
The DNA here is from genome assembly GCA_035254165.1 of Paludibacter sp. Lineage (GTDB taxonomy): Bacteria > Bacteroidota > Bacteroidia > Bacteroidales > Paludibacteraceae > Paludibacter. The sequence continues at coordinate 1,721 of DATFAW010000271.1, read as the reverse complement.
ATTCTATGCTATCAACAGGTTTTCCCTTATCTAACCCCTGTAAATTAAGGTGATATAAACTATCCTGTTCATTCAGCATGTCAATCATTCCAGTAGCTAAAGGCTGCACAATGACTACGCTTGAATTAAAATCTGCTTTGTTATTCATATTGAATACTATCCAATCGACAAAGGCTCTTAAAAAGTTTCCTTCTCCAAATTGAATTATACGTTCTGGATAAGTTTTAGTTACGTTAGCTGATTTTCTACTTAATTTTTCCATGGGAAGGGGATTTTAATTTGTATTTTAATTTGTTTGAACTTTGCAATTGTAAAAATAATTTCACTCTCTGAATTTTATATAATACTCAATATTTTCTTTCATTAAAATATCAATGGGCACATAATTTATTTTTGAAATTTCTTGCTTGAAAATAAGCTTTTTACACATGTCTCTGACTGTAAAATAAGCTTGTTTATCCGGACGTTGCGCAATCAAGTAGGTTATCATATTTTTTTTCAAATAAGCAACATTCTGTTCCAACAAGTCATAACCAATTAAATCTACATCCATACGATTCAAATTTTCCAAATGCATAGCCAATTGGTGCACCTTAGAATTAAAAGTTATGGCTGCTTTAATATTGGTATGTGTCGAAAAAACGTTTCTCAATACTTCCAAATTTGAACTTTCATCATCACCCTTGAACTCCACATTTATTAATTCAAGTTTATCAACAAGTTTTTTATCTTGAATGTATCGCAGAAAACCATTATTTCTGTTTAACGTTTGATTTGATACTGCGCCTTTTCGTTGGGTTCTGATTACTAATACCTTTTCATTATCTACAAATGAATTCAGTAGTAATTTAGCTGCAATATAGCCGCTTTGAAATGAGTGCTGCCCATAATAAGTCACAAAATCCGTGTCTTCTATCATTGAATCAATAAAAGAGAATGGGATGTTCCGATTTTTTAATTCGTCAACAAACAACAAACATTCTTTTCTGAAAATGGGTGCAATAAATACTGCATCGGGTTTCTTTTTAAGTGCATTATTAGAAATATCAATAAAAGACTGAGCATCAAATTGATTAAAATAGAGTTTTTCTATTTGAACATTATAATGTATAAATTCATTTGCAGCCAGGTTAAAACCATCATCCACACTCTGCCAATAATCAGTTTCATTATGTTTGGGATATAGGCACACAAAACGATATTGTTTTTTAGAAGCCAACGATCGTGCAATCAAATTGGGTGTGTAATTTATTTCTTCCAGCACTTTGTTTACCGCTTCAAGACTTTTAGCTGAAACATCACCTCGTTGATGAATTACTCTGTCTACAGTCCCTTCAGATACTCCTGCTAATTTTGCAATATCTTTTATACGGATCTTATTATTTAATTCTTCCATTTATTATAGTCAATTACAGCTTTGTGTTCGCACACAGAATTCTTTTTTCGCAAAAATACTACTTATTTTGAGAAAACAAAAATATTTTTTAGAATTGTGTGCGACCACGGAGCTATTATTAACCTATATAGTTAATAATTGAAGGGAGTTTGAGTGTTCAACTGCAATTTCGAAAAAACATAAAGCTCAAAAAACATATTTGACAACATGTTTTGAATAAAAAAGTAAAAGGTTGTACAACAAAAATCCTTATTTATAAAGAAAAAATGAATTTACTCAAAAAAAATAATTAACGAACGTATTATTATTTCAAAGGAAATGCTTA
>DATFAW010000270.1:0-3137 GCA_035254165.1 Paludibacter sp. | reverse complement strand
AATTGTTCCCTCAAATACTGTAGTTGCTCCGCCGGTTAAATATACACGATTGTCGGATTCTTTCCATTCGATGGTTAGTTCGCCTCCAAGAAGTTCTACGGTGGTTTTTCTTCCGGTGTGTCCGTTTAATACAGCTGCTACCACCGAAGCGCAGGCGCCGGTTCCACAAGCCATTGTTTCGCCCGAACCACGTTCCCAAACACGCATTTTGATTCTATCGGTCGAAAGAACTTCGATAAATTCGGTATTGGTACGACGTGGGAAGATAGGTGCATTCTCAGTTACCGGGCCTATTTTAGGTAGGTTGAGTTTATCTATGCCGGTGGTGAATATCACTGCATGTGGATTGCCCATGGAAACACACGTAATGTTGTATTGTATTTCTGAATTGAAAGTGACCGGTTCGTTTATTACGTTCGCTTTTTCAATGGTTGTAGGGATTAAGCTTGATTCCAGTATAGGTTCACCCATGTCTACGGTGACGCTTTCAACCAGTTTATCGGCTCCTAAAAATAGTTTCAGTTTTTTTACGCCTGCCAGGGTTTCAAGAGTAATGTCGGTTTTGTCGGTCAATCCTTTGTCGTAAACAAATTTGCCGATACAACGTGATGCATTACCACACATTTCCGATTCGGAACCGTCGGCATTGAACATTCTCATTTTGAAATTGCAATCAGTCGATGGAAGGATCATAACTAATCCATCCGAACCAATACCTTTGTGGCGGTCGCTATAGCGTATTGCAAAAGAAACCGGATCGTCAATCTTTTCTTCAAAACCATTAACGTATATATAATCGTTTCCGATTCCGTGCATTTTGGTGAATTTCATCTTCTTAAAGTGTGTTTGAACTGTCTTAAATCAATAATTGTAGCACAAAATTACGATGTAACTCAGATAATTGGTTGCTAAGTATTCAATCGTTTTTGATTTTTATGTTTTAATTACGAATTGGAAGAAAATAACTGTTTGTTGTTTCAAACAAGCTGTAAATTGTATTTAAATATTTCAATATGAAATTATGATGGCGTGTGAAAATGCTATGCTATTTCGATATTCTTATCTGTCAGGCTGTTTTATGAGTTTTATAAATCTGAATGATAGTTTGTTGGATGCAATTTCTTTCGTGCGAATAAAGCAGGGTGTTAAGTCTAGATGTAAAAAACACCCGCAAAATAATTTACGGGTGTTCCTTGGATGTTGTGAAAATGTAATCTTATTTTGCTTGTGCCTGAGCGTCGTTAATCATTTTTGTACTGGCATACATGTATACTTCTACGCGACGATTTGCAGCTCTTCCTGCAGCAGTTTTGTTATCAGCAACTGGTTCTGCGAAGTTCTTGCCTAAGATGTCTTTGAATTGTGCTGCTGAAACATTTTGAAGTTGCAAGAAATTAGCAACTGCTTGAGCGCGATCCTGAGATAGTTTTTGATTTACTTCTAACGATCCTTGGTTGTCAGTGTGTCCCATAATGGTAATATCCATTGTTGGGTTTGAAACTAAGATTTTAGCAAACTTTGTCAGGGCGTCTTTAGAAGCTGTATTCAAAGTGCTTTTGCCAGTTTGGAATAAGATTCCCGAATCAAAAGTTACTTTAATTGCTTTTAAGTTGTTTGCATCTCTGATGCTGTCAACTCTTGCTCCTTCGATAGCCGCTGCCTGTGCTGCTGCTTTGTCCATTTTTTTACCAATAATAACACCGGTAGTTGCTCCAACAACAGTTCCGATACCGGCTCCGATAGCTGCGCTTTTTGTGCTTTTACCAATTAAGGCTCCAATGCCTGCGCCTACAGCTGCTCCTGCACCACCACCGAATAAACCACCTTTTGTTGTGTTGCTCATTGAGCTACATCCTGATAATACAATAGAGATACAAAGAGTAATCGCTATTACTACATTACTTTTCTTCATGTTACAAGTCGTTTTAAATGTTTGAATTAAAATAAATAATTATTGTAGTCTGGTTGGTATTTGAATGATTAAAACAGCTTAAATTAAATCAAAAATCAAACTGTTCAATACCAATTTGAAAACGGTGCAAAGGTAATAATTAAACTAAATAAACAATCATGTATATTTAATTACACTTACAAAAGTGGAGGCTTTCTAGGGCTGAACCACAAAACAAAAGAAGCTAACAACATATAAACATATTGTTAGCTTCTTTTGTTTTGTGACCCCGGTGGGGGTCGAACCCACGACCCACAGATTAAGAGTCTGTTGCTCTACCAACTGAGCTACGAAGTCATTTTTAGATATAAATAAACGTAGAAATACTACGTTTGGACTGCAAAGTTAAGCAAAGAAATCATTTTTAGAGTAAATCAGTTGATAAAAAATCAATTATTTTTTAATGCTATTTGATTTACAAACTACTACGGTGATATGAAAGCATGATTGCTTGCGTTCACGTATGGCCAGAAACTTGCATTCCTGGCGCATTTCTGTTAAAACCTTAGTCAGCGTTTGCACGGCTTCGTAACTGCTTTCGATGGTGTCTTTTTTTATGTTGTAAAAGTTTTTATAGGAAATGTCGACAGTTGTACCGTATAAATGGGCTGAATGGCTGCTCGCGTTACCGTTTCTATGGCTCAAATTACTTTGTGTTTCTTCGGTACGAAGCAGTGATGTAATCCTAAACCGATAGTTGTTGTATTTCTTCTCAGCTAATCGTCGTTGAAACCGATAACCAATTTCGTTCAACATGTCAACGGCTTCGGGGATCAGGTAGGGTTGCGAATGTGTCAATGATTTGAGTTGATAAAAGGGGGTTTCAGAAACTTCAACCAGCGTAAAATTATTTTTTAGGCTATCTATTTTTGAGTTGAACTCAGCATTGGTTGCAAATGGTTTCTTTAAACCATTTTTTAGTGCATGAACCAGCTGAATTTCATTCTGATCATTTAGTTTGTTGCTTGGCGAAATGGGAGCGTTTGCGTTTTTTACATGGTCGCATTGCAAAGAAATAGTAACATAAGGTTTACTTTTGGGTTTGTGCTTATAATATATAGCTCCAATAATAGCACAAATGATTATAATGAAACAAATTAATAAGGCAAGGATTCTCTTTCTTCTACTTTTCAACATAAAGGGTGTTATTTCCTGCAAAGATAGGGCTTTTGGAATTTATGGTTGT
>DATFAW010000269.1:0-3624 GCA_035254165.1 Paludibacter sp. | reverse complement strand
AAGCAACTTCACATCGACCGAACTTGATTTATTAACTACAAGATATTGCACCTTGAAGTCCTTATCGTGATTACCATCAGCGATTAATGTGAGATTATAGTTTGATTTTTCAGGTAGAAAATCGAATTTCAATGTTTTTGTTTTTTCCGAATTTTCACCGTTAATTCCTCCAATGTACCATTTATCGCCTTTTTGTCTGGCCATGATAATGTCCTGACCGGGATAACCATCGAGCAGTTTGGTGTTGTCCCAGGTATTTGGAACATCTTTCAGAAAAGTTTTTGCCGCATCGGGCAAAGCATAATAACCTTCGGGACGGTCGGCCAAATGCTGGAAGCCTGATTCGAAAATCACACTTAATGCAAGTTCATGACCATACGAAGTAATATGCGGATATTGCGAATTAGTGAAAGTGACCGGTGTGTAGTCCATCGAACCAATCACGTTGCGCGTAAACGGCAGTGTGGCGTTGTGAGCAGGAGCAGCTGGGGTAAACTCCGGCCCATTATTGTACCACTCAGCACCACGAACCCCCTCGTAAGTCATCAGGTTCGGGTAGGTACGTTGCCAGCCGCGCGGCACCAGACAACCGTGAAAGTAAACCATTATCTTGAACTGAGCGGCATCCTCCAGAATATCGAGATAATACTTGATCATATCCTGCTTTTCACTTTCGAAGAAATCAATCTTAACACCCACAACTCCTAATTTATTCAGTTTGGTGAATTCTTCCACGCGATTCTCGTGGTTGAGCATCCGGTTCATTGGGGTGGCTGTAACCCAATTATGGTCTCCTCCCGAATTATACCAAATCAGCGGTTTCAGTCCTTTTGAATAGATATATTTAACGGCATCTTCAAGATTTCCGCCATTGCCCATAGCATCCCACTCCCAATCGAGCAGCGTATAGGGCCAGTTCATGGAAGCAGCAAGGTCAGCAAAATCACACACCACTTTATAATCTTTAGTTCCGTGGTTGTCCGACCAGTAGTTCCACGAGGCTTTGCCGGGTTTAATCCACTCGGTATTGGTCAGTTTTGAAGGCGTTGATACATCGTTAACAAGAGTAGATGCTACAATATCAGACAAACCTCCCACAACCACTACGCGCCACGGCGATTTCCAAGGAAGCGCGATTGTCGGCTTGGATTCGCCTTTACCCCGTCCGTCCCATTGGTCGGGGAAAGTGAGCTTGTATCTGGTTTTATCCCCGTAGTTGGCCAATTTGGTACCGCAATATGTGCGATTTACATCCGCTTCATGAATCAAATACCAACATGATTTATCCGCAGTATTGAACAAAGCCGGGTAACCCCAATCTCTTTGTTGGTTGCCATCTTTCATCTGGCTATACAAAGTTTCGTTGGCTGTATTAAAGTTGTCGAGCCAGCGCTGTGTACTATCAGGAATGGAGTAGGCAGTCAGCTCATCTTTCACCACAAATTTCCCTTCTTTCTCAGGAAACTCGTACCGAAATGCGATTCCGTCATTATACGCACGGAGAATCAGCTTCAATTTAGCTTTCGATGGGTTTTCGAACGAAACGACCACTTCGTTTGCCGAATTGCTACATTGGCTTCGTTTCCCGTGAAGGTCGGTGTATTGCTCGTTTACTAAAACTGCTTTTCCGGCTTTCAGGAATTTCAATTCGGAAGAGAAATCCTGATCACTACGCGAAAGACCTAAATTGATAACCGGAATAACTTCCGAAACTTTGCCATTATTGGCGTAATTTACCTGCAAATGCCAATTACCAATGGTCTTGTTTTGCTGGCAAAACAGCTTTACATTGATTTTCTGATTTGGAGATGTAACTGAAACAGTCTGACAAACTGCTTTGCCGGTATTCAACAACATTGACGCTGAAACTATAAGTAGTTTCGCTAAGGAACAAACTTTAATCTTCATGGTATTATTTTGAGATATAGCAGAAACTTCATTTCAATTACTTCAACGTAATTTTAAACACCGCTGCAATATCGTTAGGACACACTTTAGGTTTACTAATAACCAGTTCATCGCTGCCTTGTTTCCAAGTCAGTTTTTCTTTGCTGCCAAGCAGTTCATTTTTTTTAATTTTTTTCGCTCCAAGATTTTTCACAAGCGATTTAAGCGAAATATCTTCGGCCGGAACTCCCATTACGGTAGCATAAATCACATTTCCCTTTTGGGTATAACGAATATCTTTTGCAGAATAAGCCAGTTTTCCCTCATTAAAACCGGCACCATCCAACTTGTTCACCGCATCTACCGAAGGACCTTCGCCAATAATTTTCCACGGACGAGTATCGAAAATGCTCTCTTTGTTTACATCCATCCATGCGGCAATGCCTTCAAGTACAGCCACTTCCTTATCGTCAATAGTACCATCGCCACGAACGGGAATGTTGAGCAGCAGGTTTCCGTTTTTACTTACAATATCTATCAACATCCGGATAACCGTAGCTGCCGATTTGTAACCGCCATTCTCGTAAATACCCCTGTTGTAATGCCAATCGCCGATACAGGTACAGGTTTGCCATGCATTTTCCTGTGCTTTGTCGGGTGCACCACGCTCTACGTCCCAAACCATACATTTCTTTTGGTCTTCGGTCAACTGCTTGCCAAACATAACCGCTTCGAGCTTCCCTTTGTGTTGAGCCATATTGGTATTGTAGTAGTGCGCCGCAATTTTCAGTCCTGCATCGCTAGCCGGGTAAAGTGGTAATTTAGAATCATCGAAATAAAGCAAATCGGGATGATAGAGGTTAATCAAATCCATGGTTCGGTTGTAAAACTTATCGCAATATTTTTGGCTCGGAGGACATGCTCCATTAGCCCAGTCCCAATGTCCCCACAACGCTGTGATGTCTTTGTCACTGTTTTTACTAAGCGGATGGTTCTGTTCATAAAGTTCTTGTGGATCAAGACCTTCCCACCAAGTTCCTTTGCCATCAGCCTTCGTTAATTTTGCATCATACGGCACTCCTTTCAAAGTGCCTGTTGTGTCGGAGCGTTGCGAGGTTTCAAACCAGGTCCATGTATGCGAAGCATGTACGCTTAAACCAAATGGCAATTTGTATTTTTTTGCCGCTGCTGCCCAACCGGCCACAATGTCTTTTTTAGGTCCTACGCGAACCGAATTCCACTCCTGATATTTGCTGTTCCACAAATCGAGGTTGTCGTGGTGGTTGGCCATGGCAAAGAAATATTGGGTACCCACACGTTTATATAGCGCCACCAGTTTTTCGGGATCCCAATTTTGTGCTTTCCACTCGTTTATCACATCTTTGAATCCAAATTTTGAAGGATGTCCGTATTTTTGAACATGCGAATTGTATTGCCAACCGCCTTCGTTATACATAAAACGGCCATACCAATCGCCCATCTCTGGTTGGCATTGAGGACCCCAATGCGCCCAGATACCGAATTTTGAATTGCGAAACCACTCTGGAGCCTTATATTGGCTGAGCGATTGCCAGGTTGGCTCAAACTTACCCTGAGCAACGGGTTCTTTATCTGTGTTAACTACTACCATTTTTTTGTCCTGCGCTGACATATTTAAAAATAGCAGGACAAAAAGAATACTTAAAATTGATGATTTCATGCGTTTTCTGATCGTTAATATAGTGTTTATTTATTTTC
>DATFAW010000268.1:0-7590 GCA_035254165.1 Paludibacter sp. | reverse complement strand
CTTTACCTGCCACTAAAACTACATCGCCTTCCTGAGCCAGTGAACAAGCAGTTTTGATTGCTTCACGACGATCAACAATGGTCAGGCTTTTAGTTTTTTCCACCACATCAAGTCCAGCCAACATATCGTTTAGAATATCTTGAGGCTCTTCAAAGCGAGGATTATCCGATGTCAAAATGGCTTTCCAGCTATTATTAACTGCTTCACGAGCCATCATAGGACGTTTGCCTTTATCCCGGTTTCCACCACAACCAACCACGGTAATCAGCCTTCCATTTCCTTGCAGAATCTGGTTTATCGAATCAATTACATTCGTCAACGCATCTGGCGTGTGAGCATAATCCACAATAGCGGTATATCCGGCAGGCGCGTGCAAAGCCTCGAAACGACCCGAAACCGAATGCAACGAACTGATAATGCGCAGCACCTCAAGTTCATCCTGACCAAGCAGAACCGCTGTACCAAATACTGCCGACAAATTACTGGCATTAAATTTACCTATAAAAGAAACATTTACTTCTTTATCGTTCATGTCGAGTAACATTCCGTCAAAACCATGTTCTAAAATCCGTGTTTTGAAATCCGCCATGGAACGAAGTGAATAAGCATATTTTTTCGCTTTCGAATTTTGAAGCATTACCAGACCGTTTTTATCATCAGCATTGGTAAGGGCAAAAGCATCAGCCGGCAAATCATCAAAAAACTGCTTTTTGGCTTTCAAATAATTTTCAAAAGTAATATGATAATCAATATGATCACGTGTGACATTGGTAAAAACACCACCCGCAAATTCCAATCCGGCAATGCGGCGTTGATCAACAGAATGCGAGCTAACCTCCATAAAAGCATACTCACAACCGGCATCTACCATCTGAGTCAGCAATTCATTTAATGCTAATGCATCTGGCGTAGTATGAGTTGCAGCCACAGCCAAATCATCCACATAATTACAAACAGTTGAAAGCAAACCCGATTTATGACCCAATTGACGAAAAAGCTGATAAAGCAATGTAGCAATTGTGGTTTTCCCGTTCGTTCCGGTAACGCCAACCAAAATCATTTTTGACGACGGAAAGCCATGCCAGGCTGAAGCCATTTTTCCAAGGGCATCCGAACTATTTTCTACTTTTACATACGTTATTTTCGGATCAATTTCAGTAGGAATTTCTTCGCAAACAATCGCCACAGCACCTTTTTCAATAGCTGTCGCAATATACTTATGTCCATCGGAAGCCGTTCCACGCGTGGCTACAAAAACACTTCCTACTCCTACTTTTCGAGAATCAAATTGGATATTTTCAATACTGATCTCCGTCTCACCTATTGTTTTTTGCAAAATTACATTTTGCAATACATCATCTAATATCATATATGTCAATTTTTGCATTTATAACAAATTGCTTTATTGAAGATTGATTAAAATAGCAGTTCCTTTCCGGGCAACAGTCCCCGGTTTGAGATTCTGCGAAAATACTTTTCCGCGCCCCTGAACCTGAACATTCAAACCCAAATTTTCAAGAACAAAGACAGCATCTTTTAGCCCCATTCCGACTAAGTTCGGAATTGCATTTCGCGGAACTGCAATCGACTCAACACGGGTTTGTTTCTGATCTGTAAATGTTTTCACCCAATCTCTTGTATTTGGAGCTAACGGTAGTTGCAAGTCAGCCATAACCGTCTGGATTGCTTTGTAATAACCAACCTTTATCACCGGAATAAAGTTTCCTTCATCAATTGAGTCAGTGTCAACATGAGACGGCTTACGATTAGAATTCAAAGCGATAACACGTTCTGCAATATTTTTAAGAACTGAACCACTCATATGCCCACCCGAAGGATAACCTTTGCCTGGCTCACGCATAACAACGACACACGTATAAAGCGGATTCTCATAAGGAAAATATCCACAAAATGCCACCTGATGTTTTGTACCTCCGGTTTTATACCCTCCTTTTCCTTGCGAAATCTGAGCAGTACCTGATTTTCCGGCAATACGAACATATTTTGATCGAACGTTTTGACCTGTACCTAATTTATCCTCCAACACACCTAGCAAAGTAGACCGAATATCTCTCAAAGTTGTAGGTTTACATATCGACGGATTAATTACTTCAGTTTTAAACTCCTTTATCATTTGACCATTTTTGCTAATCGATTTTACAAAAAACGGACGAATCAGTTTTCCGTTATTAGCTATTGCATTGTAAAATGCCAAGGTGTAAATAGGTGGTATTTGAGTTTCATATCCTACTGACATCCAAGGAAGTGTAGTATTTGACCATTCATGCGATTTATCACTGGGATGACGAATAAAGGGAGCAGCTGCACCTGGTATTTCAATATTCATGCGCTCATTCAACTTCATGGCATACAATTTATTGACAAACTCTGCAGGATTATGTCCATAAGCTTTAACTATAGCACGCGAAATGCCGATATTTGATGAAGCATAAATAGCCTGAGCCACAGTAATCTTATGATATCCGCCGTGATTTGCATTATGATCGGTCATTGTTCTATTACCAAACTGATATTGACCGTTATACGTATTTATCGTATCAGTAAGCTTTACTCTACCGTCATCCAAGGCTGCCATCAAAGAAGCAACTTTAAAAGTTGAACCGGGCTCTACCATATCCGAAACAGCACCATTTCTGTTCTCAGTATACGATCCGTCCTTGTTTCGCTGCATATTCACGATTGCTTTCACTTCGCCGGATTGCACTTCCATTAAAATGGCATAGCCTACAGCTGCATCAAATTCTTTGACTCCATCCAGCAATGCTTTCTCTGCAATATCCTGGAGGTCAACATCAATAGTTGTAGTAATATCCATACCATCAATAGGCTCTACCTGGACAGTCTCCATATATTTGTTTGCAACTTTTTGTCGCGTAGAAACACCGGGGGTACCCAATAAATCAGCATTGAAACTCATTTCGATGCCATTCTTTCCACCTTTAGACTCATCGGCATAAATATCTCCGATTGTCCTTGATGCCAATGAGCCGAATGGCCTGACACGACGAAAAAGTTCTTTAGTAATAAGTCCACTTTTGTTTCGTCCCAAGCGAAAGAGAGGTAAAGTTTTAAGTTGTTTGAGTTGGGCATAGGAAATTCGAGCGGGGAAAAGTTGGAATTCCCCAGCTCCGCTTCGATAAGCCCTTGTAAGGGTTGTCTTGTACTCGTAAGCTGTTTTATCTTTAAAAAAGCTTGATAGATACATCGATAAAGAATCAATGTTATTTTTAAACAGGATTCCATCTTTCTCGTGTAAAGCTGGCACACGCAAATCCATGTAAACATAATAAGTCGGAATGGAACTAGCCATTAACCGACCATCGCAAGCGTAAATATTCCCTCTATTGGGTTTAACAACAATATTCGATTTTACATTTTGAGCTGCCAACGCCAACCATTTATCCCGTTCTACAAATTGAATAACAATAATTCTGTATAGAACAAGAAAAAACGAGAGGCATATTATTATGTAAACTATGCCAAAACGAAGGACAATATTTTTCCGTTTGTCGGTCATCTATTTTGTAGGTATGCTGTCTTCAATAACAATTGGAGGTGTAGTCGATTCAATTAACGGCAATCCACTCTCATTCACTTTCTTCATCACATTCGATTGCCTGCTAATCTCCATTAATTCGGCAGAAATAGTTAGCGATTCATATTTTGCATCCTGAATTTTCTTTTTCAAGGCAATTTCTTGAGCCTGTTGTGTTTCACAGTAATAGCGGTTGTCAACATACAAGAATGCCAGAACAGCAATCATAATCAACAAACCATATTGCTTCTGAAAAAACCTTTTGGTCAGGATATTTCCATTCAGGATATCGCGGATTGTACTCGACTTTATGTCCGAGAAATCCTCGCTTCCACGAATGGCATCTGCTATTTTTTTAAACCAAGACATTTATTATTTCCGATTTCAATTCAACTTAGTCAATCATTCAGGTTACTCAACCAGCTTCAATTCGGCAATTCTTAATTTCGCACTACGAGCTCGTGGATTTCGGTCTATCTCAGCTTCATCGGCAATAATTACTTTACTATTAATTGCTTTCATCGGCGTAAGGATATTTCCAAAAAAATCTTTCTCTATCTTTCCTTCAAAATTACCGCTGCGAATAAAATTTTTCACCAATCGATCTTCCAATGAGTGATAAGTCAGCACCACCAATCTTCCTCCGGGATTCAGCACTTCCAAACTTTGATCCAATAACGATTTCAGCACATCCATTTCTTTATTCACTTCAATGCGCAAAGCCTGAAATACACGCGCCATATCTTTCTTTTCCTTTTCGCGTCCAAAAAATGGTTTCAACACCTCTATAAAAGGAAAAATTCTGTCGAAAGGCTCTTTACTACGGACATTAACAATGGTTCGGGCAATTTTGCGCGAATTATGCAGTTCGCCATACAAGTAAAACACATCTGCCAACTGTTCTTCAGAATAGGTATTGAGCAAAACAGCAGCCGTTAGCGGCGACTTCGTATTCATTCGCATATCCAGCGCTCCATCAAACCGAAACGAGAAACCACGTTCCGCTTCATCAAAATGGTGTGAAGATACTCCTAAATCGGCCAGAATTCCATCTACCTTCTCTACATTATGATAGCGCAAAAAGTTTTTCAAATAACGAAAATTACTGCGAACAAATATAAATCGCGGATCATCCACTATATTCTTAACAGCATCTTCATCCTGATCAAACCCCAACAACTTGCCTGTCTTACCTAGTTTTGACAAAATCTCACGAGAATGACCGCCACCCCCAAAAGTCACATCCACATAAATACCATCCGGCTTAATATTCAAACCTTCAATAGTTTCGTTTAATAACGCAGGAATATGATAGACGGAAGAGCCCCCATCCCCTAAAGGAGAGTTGAAGTTACTTTCGTCTTGTATTTGTTTCTTTTTTATTTTCATGTCGTTAAACTAAGAAAAGTTACTTCTAATCCCCCTTTAAGGGGTTAGGAGTTGTTATTTTAGGTTGCATCATTCGCTCTTTGAGCAACGCTGCAAAATCTGACGATGACAATTTAGCCTTTTCATAGCGCGTTTTACTCCAAACGGCAAAACGATCGATCATCCCTACAAACAAAACTTCGGCGTTTTCAACACCAATTGCCTGTAAGTTCCTCTTCGAAATCAAAACCCGGCCTTGTGAATCAATGTCCAGCCACTCAGCATCCGACACAAATTGCATCAATAAAAGTTGATCAACCGGATTCCATTCGTCCAATCTCGATTTAAAATCTTCGACTTTTTCATTCCAGACCTGTTCCGGGAAAAGCACCAAACAATCATTTTCAGCATCCTTTCTCATCACAACACGCTCCTTCTCACCATTTGGCAACAACTTTCTATAGGCGGAAGGAATAAAGATTCTCCCCTTTACATCGGCTTTTGCCTCATATTTACCGATAAATGTTGACATAATTTAGCAAGTTCAGTTTTCAACGGTAAAAGTATAGAATTATTTTCAAACTCCCCACAATTCCCCACAAAATATTTATGAACAAGTTCCAATTAGTTTTCACTGCGTTTTAAACAGGTTGTCAACAAGTTTTCAACAACATCAAGCACATATACACGCAAACACATACACCTAATATACAAATATTTAAACACAAAAACAACAAATAAAGCAAATCATACATCCAAGTGGGGGAACAATTACAAAGCAGCAACCAATTTTAAATTTACTACAGCAGCAATCAAACCGCCAAATAATTTTGCGAATTACGCATTTTTTGTACTTTTGCAGTTATTAGCAAATTAAGAAATAAAAATGAGCAAAGAAGTACTTGTTAAGATTGATATTGAGAAAGTTCTTAAAGACAAAGCGCCCAATTCTAAAGTTCCAAAATTCATTGTCAATTATTTACGCCGAATTGTTCACGAGAAAGACCTAAACGATTTTTTTACAATATATCCGGGATTAAGAAATCTTGATTTTATTGAAGCAGCCTTTAAGCATTTACATATCTCAACAAAAATTGAAGGAAAAGAGAATCTCCCGAAAGGTGGAAAATATATTTTTGCCAGCAATCATCCGTTGGGCGGATTAGATGGCATCACAACCGGATATCTACTTGGAAAAGAATATGATGGGAAAATTCGTTTTTTCTCAAATGATATACTTATGAATTTAGAACCAATGCGTGAAATGTTTATCCCGGTCAATAAACTTGGTTCTCAGAGTAAAAACCATGCATCCATGATGCAGGAATTATACGAATCGGATAACCACCTGCTCACTTACCCTTCAGGGATGTGCTCTCGCAAAGTAAAAGGCAAGATTACAGATTTGGAATGGAAGAAAAACTTTATCACAAAATCAATTGAATATCAACGCGACGTAGTTCCCATATACTTCGAAGGCAGAAATTCAAATTTCTTTTACAATCTGGCCAACTTACGCAAATTTTTCCGGATTAAGATCAATATCGAAATGATGTATTTAGTAGATGAGCTTTACAAACAAAAAGGAAAAAATTTCACCATCAGAATCGGGAAACCTATTCCATGGCAAACTTTTGATAAATCAAAGACCCAAACTCAATGGGCAAAATGGGTAAAGGAAATTGTGTATTCGATGGCAAAATAAAACCATTTTTACAGAGCCGAAAAACAAAAAACTTACCACTAAGTCACTAAGGACACAGAGTTACACAAAGTCTAAAACTTCTGATATTCTCTGTTGCTAACAACATAAAGAACACAAAGAATAAAACATGAATGTTTTATTTGCCAGCCGTTTTTGAGAATCATTGATTTAGAACAATAAAAACATTTGTATCTTTATCTTAGTGGTCTATATTTATATGAAACTTTTAGTGATTCTTTGTGTACTTAGTATCTAAGTGGGTATTCTTATTTCTTTAATTATCAATACAACAACATTTTGTTCGATATAAACTCTAATCAAGAAAAATGAATTACACCAACGCTCAATCAATTCGAAAAGCAAGAACAGAAGACATTGACATAATTCACCACATACTGGATATGGAACCATTCAAGTATAACGACGAGGTTCCGTATGACAGATCATGGATTGAACAATTAGTTACAAACGAACGCTGCCTTACCCTTGTTTACGAAAGCGAGGGACAAATAAAAGGTTTTATAAGTGGCGAAAAAATGGTGAGTGGTGCCATCATGATTTGGTTTTGCGCTGTGAAACCTGATTTTCAAAACAGCATTATCGGCATAAAACTATATAACGAATTCGAAAGAGTATGCCGTGAAACAGGAGTTACAGCCATTTTAGCTTACGGTTACAAAACTTCTGCCGGAATGCTCGACCGGCTCGATTTTTATTCAAACGACACGACTTACCGGGAATTTTATAAACCCTTGGTGGATTGGTAAGTCCCAAATCGCCACCACGCGACAAGGTGAATGCGGGAGCAAAACCTGCTAAATGCACAGCTTGCCCCGACTTATCCGGGTCAGCCAGCCTGCGCCTATAGGCGTGTGTTGAACTAAATTCCCTTCGGGAAGGGCTTTGATTAGCTCTGTATTTGTATTCGACACAAATTTATTCTATATTTGTACCAATAATC
>DATFAW010000267.1:0-6090 GCA_035254165.1 Paludibacter sp. | reverse complement strand
ATCCCTGGATGATTAGCTGTTCATCCTCTCGTTGGGTCAATCATCCAAGGATGACGCCATTTCGTCAGACTAAGAAGTGAAGCCCTAACTAATTACTTTTTCAATTCAATATAAATATTACCCACAAACATTTTTGCCCGGATGCGGACAACTATTTGGGCTTCATCAGCCGACAGCCATACAACGATAGCATCTTTACCATCAAACTGTTTATTGTTAGGTATCGTGGGTTTCACCTTATGGCATAGAACCAGGCCATTATCGGTTTTGATATATTCTTTACCTAAATAAGTTACATCGATTCGATAACTCTCATCTTCATTAAATCCATTAACTGTAAATACCTCTCCTGCTTCGCACTTCGATAAATTGACCAATCGAAATGCCAAAAAACCGGCAACAACATCGCGTATATTATCCGGTGTGTCGTACACTTTTTTCAATATATACGATTTTGTTTTTTTATCATACACCTTTACTTCGGCTTTTTTGTTTGGATGGTCGAAGCGAACCTGTTCGTCCAATGCATGTCTTCCTTCACGTATGCTTCTAAACGACTGGTGAGTCGTAATGGTAGCTGTATCGATATAGGATACCCACTTGTCACGCACGTAGAATATCTTCGCCAATCCATTGGTCTGCCCCGTTACATCTATTTTATAACAATTATTTGATCCAATCTGATAGATGTTTGTGTCAATTCTGGTGGTTCCACTGCCAATAGTAAGAAAGCCCCACGTTGCCTTGTAGTTTAATGTTTCGCCAATAACAACCCGTTTGTTTTCTATTTTCAAATTGGCTTGTGCTAATACAAAACCAGGCAAGATTATGATCCAGATAATGAAAAACCACTTATAATTATTCATCGTTAGAACGCTAAAAAATCAATACTATGCAACATCTATTTTGCAACAATCAATAACTATACAAATAAACAACAGAAAAGGCTGATTAGTGCAAAATCTAATCAGCCTTTTGGAATATTTATGAAATTAACTCACATGATATAAGTGCTTGAAACAACATCCTTCTATCTAATCATTTGTAATCTCATTGAATTTCACTTGTGTTAGTTTTTTCATATACTCGGGATAGCTGAGATTGATATCTTCTTCGGGAAACTTAGCTTCGATAAAATTCTCGATATGGTAGCAGTCATCACGAAACATGTAATATTCCATACCTACATGAATGGCATACACATTCCAACCATCGCCTTCGAGGTCTTGTAAGGCTTCGTAGTGTTTAAATACAACTTTTTGAACCACATCAAAAAACTCAAACCGGCGACTCTCATTCCAGTTATAAGCCTCCACATCTTGTTCATATTCTTCGTCTATCAGTTCCTTCTTTTGTTCGTAGGTCATATCGGGAAAAACGTCGTAGAACGAAATATCTGTCTGCTCTGGTTTGGGTGGGTGCACATATAATCTGATCCAACTGTCAAAATCGGGATATTTTTCGCGGAGGTCAACCCCGTTTCGTTGATCCAACATCAATCCATAGAGGTTGAAAAGCATAGATTGACCGGTTCTATGCACAATATCATCAATTGATTTTACAACCAGCGGACGTATTTCTGTTTGTAAAAGTGGAAATTGTTTCATCATCAATTGGCGGATCTTCGGTCTCAATTCATCCATTACCTTATTGAAAACACGGCGTTGGAACATGCACATATCCATGACAGATTCCACATTTTCCCTAAAATTAGCAGGAAAGAAATCGCGGTGATTCTTGAACCAGATTTCGTTTTCGGTGAGTTCGTCTTCGTCAAACATGATATTTTACAGGTGTTTATGTGATGAGAATATTATATTTCAAAGTTTACTCAATAGTATTCAGTGTATGACAAATCCCATTTTCTTCAGCTTTTCCAATGTGTATCTATTCACATTTTTAGCCTGTATGGTAAATGCTGGAAATTCCCGACGTGTGGGGTAATCACCCCGTTGTTGTTCAAATTCAGCAGCATTATTCCTGAAAAGAATATCATCGGTGCGAATATCGTAAGTTGCAAGAATGGTTTTGGAAATAATTTCTTGTTCATTCAAACCTGCTCCATCGATTTCGATGATGGGGTTTGTTGGTAATTCAACCCCTGAAGGCTGCCAGTTGTTCAGTCCAAGTCCGAAAAAGTCACTAATTGCCCGCACACTCATCAGCGTTCCGGTAGCTTTTCCGTCCTTGGAATAGCCCGCTATATGCGGTGTGGCTATTTCGGTTAATGCCAATAATTCCAGATCAATATCCGGTTCGTTTTCCCAACAATCGCACACAAAACGGGAAATTTGTCCGCTTTTCAGAGCTGCTTTAATGGCATTGGTTTCAATTACTTCACCCCGGCAGGAGTTTATCAGTATCGGTCTTTTTTTCAATGAACTCAAAAACACTTCATTTACCAACTGAAAAGTGGCGTCTTCGCCTTTCATATTGAGCGGAACATGCAGGCTGATAATATCGGCTTGTTCCATGATCTGCTGCAAGCTCACAAATGCTTCAGCACCTTCGGTGCGTTCGCGGGGTGGGTCATTCAGTAGCACTTTCATCCCCAACAGATCGCAAAAGCGGGCTACTTTATCGCCCACATTACCCACTCCCACTACACCTATGCATAAATCTTTCAGTTGCAGCTTTCTTCTTTCGGCCAATACCATAAGTGCAGAAGCTACATATTGTTCCACCGATTTGGAATTACAACCCGGGGCATTGGTCCATTTTATTCCGGCAGTATCGCAATATTCAGTATCGATATGATCGTAACCGATCGTAGCTGTAGCTATGAATTTTACAGCCGAGCCTGCCAATAATTTTTCGTTACAGATAGTTCGTGTCCGTGTCACAATTGCGTCGGCATCTTTTACCACTTCCGGTGTAGTTTTAGCACCGGGTAAGTAAACCACTTCAGCCATACCTTCAAATGCTCCGTGTATATAGGGTATTTTATCGTCTATAATTATTTTCATTATCTATTTATTATAATACGATTTCACAATATCTTCTAATACATAACTCGTTCTGGCTGCCGAATACATGGTGCTTGCACAATCATTCTCGCCACGTAAAGCTCCGACTACCTGTTGAACAAGAAAAAGCGAGATATTTTCGGGATTTTGAAAACTAAATTTCTGTGTCCCCTGTTTTGTTGTCAATTCTACATCTCCCAAATCAAAACATGAAAACTTAATCTTACCGTTCGTTCCAGCTATCTCAATGCTATCTTCCTGCGATTTATCATCAACAACAAAGCACCAACTGCCACTTCCAATTACACCAGAGCCGAACGAAAAAACAGCAGAAACAGTATCCTCAGCTTTATAATATCCGGCAATATTGCTTGCCACTCCACTAACTTTGGTTACAGGACCAAATACGAAATCCAGAAAATCGAACTGATGTGAAGCCAAATCGTAGAAATGACCGGCTCCGGCTATTTCAGGATTTACGTGCCAACTTTGTTTGTCCAAAATTTTGTCCTGCTCACCAAAAGCTTCATGAAGTTTGATATTCACCGCAAGCGCTTTGCCAATGCTTCCATTATCAATAAGTTCTTTCACTTTCAGAAAAGCAGGAAGTGTACGACGATAGTAAGCAACGTACAAGGGCATTCCTGTTTCTTCGGAAACACGTATCATTTCCTGACATTCATCATAATTCCGAGCCATTGGTTTTTCAACATAGACAGGCTTTCCTGCTTTCATAGCCTGAATGGCATACAATGCATGCGATTCAGGTGGCGTGGCTACATAAACAGCATTAATTTCCGGATCATTAATCAGCTCGTTGGCATCAGAATAAAATTTAGGAACGTCATGTCGTCGGGCATAGTCTTCTGCCAAAGCACCATTTCGGCGCATTACAGCAACCAATTTTGAATGTTCAATTTTATTGAATGCTGGTCCACTTTTCAATTCAGTTACGTTACCACAACCAATTATTCCCCAACTTATTTCCATCTGTTGAATCAAATATTTTGTCATTAATTGCATTACAAACACTTTTACAAAAGTAATGTTTTCAAATTAATAATCCGATTTATATAAATCTAAAACAAGCATGCCTGTAACCAACTAAAAAGGTTGCACAATAAGTTATTTGCTTAAAGTACAACCCCTCTGTATTTTGATTTTCTTAATTGATTCACAGAGAAATAAATCTTATTGAACAATTGATTTAGCAATTCCCATTTCCAAACCACGTAACTCGGCCAAACCCCTGAGACGTCCAATGGCAGAATAACCAGGATTAGTTTTCTTTTTCAGGTCATCCAGCATTTGATGTCCATGATCAGGACGTAATGCAATGGAGTACTGACGGCGTTGTTGCAAAAGTACCAATGCTTTCATAACGCCAT
The DNA here is from genome assembly GCA_035254165.1 of Paludibacter sp. GTDB lineage: Bacteria > Bacteroidota > Bacteroidia > Bacteroidales > Paludibacteraceae > Paludibacter. The sequence continues at coordinate 1,736 of DATFAW010000267.1, read as the reverse complement.
ACATATCCACATCACCTTCTAAGTGGTTTGCTTCATAGAAGTTGCCTTCCTCATCACGTTGTGTACTTCTGAAGTGAACGAAATCAATTCTATCGCCAAACCGCTCCATCATTCCTGCTAAATCGTTGGCACTACTTACGCCAAACGAACCTGTGCAAAGGCATAGACCATTCGATTGATTGGGCACAGCCTGAATTAGTTTGGCAAAATCCTCCTCGCGACTCAAAATACGGGGTAATCCTAGAATTGAAGCAGGAGGATCATCCGGATGAATCACCATCCTCACTCCTACTTCGTCGGCTACCGGACAAATTTCAGACAAGAAATAAGTCAGGTTGCTGCGCAATTTTTCGGCATCAATATCTTTATATCGATCCAACGCTTGTTGGAATTGTGCTACCGTAAAGCTTTCCTCTGAGCCTGGCAAGCCGGCAATCATATTGCGTGTAAGCAACTGCTTTTCGTCGTCCGACATTCCGGCAAAACGAACTTTTGCTTTTTCGATCTGCGTAGCTGAATAGTCTTTTTCTGCATCAGGACGTTTCAGAATAAAAAGATCGAATGCCACGAAAGCCGCCATTTCAAAACGCAAAGCTTTAGAACCATCGGGCATAGTATAAGCCAGATCAGTACGGGTCCAGTCGAGTACCGGCATAAAGTTGTAAGTGATAATATAAATACCACATGCCGCCAAATTACGGATTGAAGTTTTATAATTATCAATATATACTTGAAAATCGCCTGTTTGAGTTTTGATATGTTCATGCACAGGTACACTTTCTACCACCGACCAAATAAGACCGGCATCTTCAATTAATTTCTTACGTTCCAAAATAGCTTCTACTGTCCAGATCTGGCCATTAGGAACTTGATGCAAAGCGTTTACAACATCTGTTGCACCGGCTTGGCGAATATCTGCGAGCGATACCGGGTCATTTGGACCGTACCATCTCCACGATTGTTTACATAAATACATAAATCTATTTTAAACTCCCCCTAATCCCTCAACTGACGGAGAATGAATTAAGTCCATTCTCCGTCAGTTTTATAGAGGCTTTTTTCTAAATAATAATTTTAAACACCTTACAAGCTGACAATTACAAATTCAACTCCCCTTTAGTGCTTGTCCGACTTTTGGCTGAGGGGTAGTTTTTAGATACAAAATGCATCAAAGCCACCATCGATAACAGTGAGCGTACCAGTTACAAATTTAGATGCATCGCTGGCTAACCAATGTAACGTTCCAAGCAATTCTTCCGGCTCTCCAAATCGGCGAAATGGTGTATGAGAAATAATTGTGTTTCCTCTATCAGTATACGAACCGTCAGGATTTGTCAATAATGACCGATTTTGCTCAGAAATAAAGAATCCCGGAGCCATAGCGTTTACACGTAATCCTTCACCATATTTAGTGGCCAATTCGATTGCCAGGTATTTTGTAAAATTAGTGACAGCTGCTTTTGCCGCACCATAACCTACAACGCGTGTAAGTGGACGTAAAGCTGATTCTGAGGAAATATTAATGATATTACCTTGTTTTTGTTCCACCATTACTTTTGCAAAAACCATTGTTGGAATAACTGTTCCAAAAAGATTTAAGTCTACCACCTTCTTAAAAGCATCTACATCCAAATCAAAAATAGTTTTGTCAGGCCCAACAGTTGCACCCGGCATATTTCCACCGGCACCGTTTACCAACACATCAATGCGACCATATCTAGCTACAATATCTGCGG
>DATFAW010000266.1:0-3753 GCA_035254165.1 Paludibacter sp. | reverse complement strand
ATTTGCAAATAGCTGACGTTACAATGTCCAGCCCAACTTGCATAAAATCCAGTGTTATATGGCGTTGTTTATTCCCTTGTCCTTAATATACCTGCTAACTTCCTCTATTGTCAAGACTTTGTCATATTGGCTTTTTACCTTACCAAGTTTACAGTCTTCATTAATATATTTCAGGAAGTCCGAAAAATCTAAATTTTCGTTTGCCAATCGATTTACCGTGTCCCAGTCGATTGCTTGCTTGGTATGAGCAGGAAACAAGATTTCACTTTCAAAAATGTTTTCAACATTCAGTTGAATGATTCCAATACCAAAAGCATTACTTAGTCTTCTTAACTCATCTCTAAATGTCGTGTCTTCGTCAATATTAATAGCTACTAAATAACCTTCATTTGCCCAGCTTGAATTTGAAACTGCTTGAAAGTAATTACGTCTAAGATTAGTAAAATTCAAAGATATTTTTAGTTCAAATGAAAACAGTCTGATTGAACTTATTGTCAAGTGTGTCTGAATATCTAACGTTTCTCTTTTGTAATCTTTAAATGGAAAATAGACTCCAACAAGGTCAGGATGCAACCATTCATTTTGTCCACCAACACCTTTGCTAGAAGATTCATGAAAAACTGTTTTCAAATGAGCCTTGAAATGTGGGTCACCAAATGCAAAGGTTGATAAAATGCAATGTAGGTCCCGTTCATTAAATTTCTTTGCTTCTTTCTTTTCAAGTTTTTCAACTTCTTTAGTGAGAGTGGATTCTTTCTGTTTCTTTAGTTTTGTAATATCAACCGTATGTAAAAGGTCTCTAAGAAAGAACTGAGCAGGTCTTTCGTTTGTTTGTACAATCATTGACGTGTCACCAGCTCTATTAATGTCTGTATAACAATATGCACCAATTGTCGCCCAAGGGGTTTTTCCTGTCGTGACAAAATCGCCAATAGTTCCTAACTCGTTTGCCTTGTCCCAAATTTCCTTTGGTGATAGAGGTGTCCCTACTTTTCTTATAGTTTGCTCTATAATGTCCCAGAATGTTGTTTTTGCCATTTTGATGTGTCTAAATACAATGCCGTATAACTCTTAAATATACGTCACTCCCCAATAATTGTCAAAAAAATGGCTCTCAGGTTCAACGAGATATCATTACGGTTTTTGTATTATACTCCTTCCATCCTTGGGTATCCCAATGCGTAAATGGGTGTCTTGTAGTGATTTTACCCGGTAACCAACCGAAATGATGACGTCCAGGTTGTAATGGTCAATTTCCCGTTCCACTTCTCTTACTGCTTTACAACTACAGCACAGTTGCTACCAGTTAAGTACCAGCCAGTATACCTGGCATAACCCTTCAATACCGCTTCATACCCGTATGCATCTATACCCTATGTACCGCCTGTTTCTATTGTTTCCTAATTCATTGATAACCTGCCAGTAACCCGGGGATAACCCGCAGATAACCCGCCTCTTTAAAAAGAGGGGGGTATGGGGGGTGTTTTCACGTTTTTTGGGGAAAGTATGGGTTAAGTATTGCACAATAGGAAAGCTAATGAGTAACTTTAGGTGTCCTCCCCACAGTGATTTGCGTATGACTGGCCATTGCCTGTACGCACAGTTTAAACCATCTCAATATGGCATTCCTGCATGGCAAAGGAGGATTTACCGGGAGCCTGGGTAATCTCTCCGCCTACCAACCCAAAGGCTCTGATAAGATTATTCTGCGTACCAAAGGTGGCGCTACAAAAAAGCAGATCAAAACACATCCCCGTTTTGCCAGGGTGCGGTCTAACAATGAAGAATTTGGCAGCTGCAGCAAAATGGCTGCGCGGTTACGGGGCGAGCTGCATCCCTTTGTTAATATGGTGGATTATAACCTGCAGGCTGCTTTCTCAGCCCTCAACAAAACCATCCAGTTGCAGGATACAGAAAACCCGCCGGGGCAACGCAGCATATTGTATTCGCAGCACCGTTACCTGCTGGCCAATTTTCCGCTGAACAAACGGTTTGGCTTAGATACGGTGTTGCGTTACCCCCTGCAGCCGGTATTTGATCGTGAACAGGGTGTTGCCAGGCTGGTATTCCCGGGTTTGCAGCCCGGCATACACCTGCATTTTCCCTGGCAACTGCCTTATTACAGGCTCTTCGTAAAATTGTTTATGCTCAGCGATCTGAGGCATGATGGCAGAAACTACGTATACCCGGGTTGGAGTAACAGGCCCGCTGCCCCGCTCTATTCATCCAGCTGGTTACCGGTTACGGTTGCCCTGCCGGGAGAGGAACTTTTTCTGTCATTACAGGTGATCAAGAGCAATAGTATAAGCTCTGAGGCTATTGAGCTGACTGAACAGCATAGCCTGGTAATGGCTGCCGGCATACAGATGGGCAAACCGGGGCCCAACGATACGATTGAGGAAGTAAAATACTGCGGTGCGGGAAAAATGCTGGCCGCAGGTTAGGTTCTTGCCGGAAAGATTTGCGAACAGGAGAAATTAAAAATTTCCTGCTTGTATACTTGCAGCAAGATGGGTTAACAGGTTACCCATAACATAGTAAGCTCCAAAGAGAGAAAGAGGAAAAGAAAGGAGGCGTGTATTTATTTGATATAGTAGTATTGTCTGTCAGTATTAAGAAAATGTATTTTGCGGAAGAATATTGTCGATGTTTTTATTTACTACTTTTCTCCGCATTAAATTCTTATTCTGAGGTTTAAAATGTCTAGATATTTCCTGTGTAATTTCTTTGAAATTATCTGTTCCGTCATTTCTGACATGGTAAAATATTTCGATATTTTCACAATTCTGATGTTCAAATATTTCGCTTAACAAAACCCGGTCAGATAACCCACATGAATGACCAAGAATATAAACCGTATATGGATCAGAGTCGATATAAGATATCAGACGATGGTAGTTGTTTGTCCTGAAATAACCAAAAGATTTTATATGTTCTAAGAAAATATTCTCACCAGAATCTTCAATATTTTGATAGATAGGATCGGTTTCATCTCCATAGCCAAAAATTATTGGATTTTTTTTATTTTCGGTAGCTCTTCCATGGATGAATATAACATCCTCTTCATTTGCATATGCTTTCTGCAATAGGGTTTCTGTATAATTAAAATTCAAAAAAAGAGATTTACAAACACTTGTTCTCTTTTCAAATAGCGCGTGCATTTTATCACTATGTAGTTTAGGAATTTCATGCATAGAAGCATTTACTATTGTTAAATATTCAGCTAATTCTACAATTAAAGAATCGAATTCTCTATTCAAATTTATTATAGCACTTTTTTTAGCACTAAGCGGATTCATGCCAGTAAAAACGTCTTTAAGCTGCTTATAATACAACCGTTCTACATCAACCCAATTATTATTTTTTAGTAGTTCTACTATTCTTTTAAAAAAAAGAGATTTATACTTAATAGTTTGAGAATCGTTTGCATTAATTAGTTTCACCACTTCCTCTAAAGTTGTGAACTCCCCATAAATGCCATGACGTCCTATATTGCGATTATTAATTTCAAGTAATGAATCTGAATATGGTGGATTCCCACAGAAGTCACGCAACGTTTTACAAAAATACCAGTCAATAAAGTCTTTATAACTTGTTTTGAGACTATGCGCTAAGTCGAACCCATTCCCAATTAATATTAATTTATTAGTCATGAAAAATTAGATTTCATTATTTAGGGGATTGTAAAAAACAAACGCAAATGCCCTTTTTGAGAAAAATTATTGCAAGTAAGTTGTCACTAATTCAGTCCAT
>DATFAW010000265.1:0-2607 GCA_035254165.1 Paludibacter sp. | reverse complement strand
CTGATTTTCACTTTTGGTGATAGATAATAAAACAAAAATCGCCGTAACAAACAATGTTACAGCGATTTTGTCTTTTTTAAAAGTTAGGTTTATGCTTTTTCTGACAAATAGCTGGCAATTCCTTCTTGAGTGGCTTTCAGGGCTTTTTCTCCTTTTTTCCAGTTTGCCGGACAAACTTCGCCATATTTTTCCGTAAATTGCAATGCGTCGATTATTCGCAGTACTTCTTCCACATTACGTCCAAGTGGTAAATCATTTACCAACTGATGGCGAACTACTCCTTGTTTGTCAATCAAGAACAATCCACGATAAGCTTTCGGTTCTCCAACAAATGTTTCATTTCCTTCTTCATCGTATTCTTCTGAACCGATTAAGACATCATAACTTTTTGAAATTGATAAGTTCTGGTCAACTACCAAAGGGTATTTTACTCCTTGGATACCTCCCTGGTTTTGTGGTGTCTGTAGCCATTTCCAGTGTGAGAATTCGGAATCGGTTGATGCTCCGATAACAACCGTGTTGAGCGCTGCAAATTCAGCAGCTTTGTCTTGGAATGCAATTAATTCTGTTGGACACACAAAGGTGAAGTCGGCGGGATAAAAGAAGAAAACGACATATTTTTCTCCTACAAATTGTTCTAACGAGAAGTTTTCTACAATTTCACTTCCGTTTACTACAGCTTTGCTGCTAAATACGGGTGCTTTTTTTCCTACTAATACTGACATGTTTCTATATTTTTAAAGGGTTATTGTTTTAACGCCACAAAAATAACAAGAAGAAAATTGGATGCAGCATAAAACCCGATAGAGTTTTTTTATACGCGTATAGGAAAAACAAATAAGAAGCAAACAAGTTTTTTATATCTTGCAAATTAATACCGTCGCGTACACTGCAATTCCTTCTTTACGACCGACAAAGCCCATTTTTTCAGAGGTAGTTGCTTTTATTGAAATTGAATCTTCATCAACTCCCATTACATTAGACAGGCAACTCTGCATATCCGGAATATGGGGTTTAAGTTTAGGCTCTTCTGCACAAACTGTACAATCAGCATTTCCGAATTCATATCCTTTGGCTTTAATTAGCGACATTGTCTCAGCTAATAGTATTTTGCTGTCGATATTTTTATAATCATTCGATGTGTCGGGGAAATGATAACCAATGTCACGTAAATTGGCTGCTCCAAGTAAAGCGTCGCACAAAGCATGAATCAAAACATCTGCATCTGAGTGTCCGAGTAATCCTACTGAATGTTCAATTTTTATGCCTCCCAGCCATAATTCGCGGTCGGGAGCAAAAGAATGGACATCGTAACCAAAACCAACGCGTATATTCATAAATCGTAAAATTTAAAAAAGAAAAAACGGCTGAACCGACCTAAGGGAAGATAACAACCGTTTCTGTTTATTTTCAAGAAAATTAGCTATTTAACCCGATGAAATTATTTTATCAGGTTTTTAAGTCCAAACAAATCAAACGAAAGTGTAAGTCGCAACGTCTGATCTAGTGGATTTGATTGCGCTGTAGAAATTACATAAGCTGCATCCAATTGGAAAACATTCAGCTTAAAACCTGCACCTGCGGTGAAATATTTACGATTCCCTTTGTATTGGCTCTCGTTGAAATAACCACCACGTACGAAGAACTGATTGTTATAAGCATATTCAGCGCCAAACGACCACATAATTTCTCGCATTTCTTCTTTGAAGCCACCCGGTGCATCAGCGAATGATTTAAATATTCCTGTTAATGGAGATAGATCACTGTATTCTTTGGCAGTCATACTGTTTTGAGTCGGAACAAGTAGTTTATTCAAGTCTACACTGACAGAAACTTTATTGTAATTGTCCAGTGGATAATCATAAGATCCTCCTAAACGTAGATTTGTAGGAATGAAATTACTTGATTCATTTTTATCATATGATATTTTGGAGCCGATATTTGAGATGTTTAACCCAATATTTAATTGCCCATCAATGCTTTGGAGTGCAAGCGGTGTTTTGTAATATGCCGAAACATCACCTGCTATAGAAGTCCCTGCATACATAGGTGTCCCTCCTGTAAGGTTAATTCCGTTGTTCAAATCGGAACGTATGTATCTCAATGTGACAGCGGCTGAAAATTTTTCAGATAGCAAGCGTGAATATGCAACATCGAATGCAATTTCATTTGGATGTGCTGAGCCCTGAGGATAACCCAACTGATCCATTAATGTAATATCGCCCAGGGAAAAATAACGCAAAGAAGCACTTAATGCCTGTTCTTTATCTAATTTCCAGTATCCGGCCAAATAGCCCAAATTGATGTCTGGTACCAATTTACTTAACCATGGCGTGTAGGAAACTGAAATTCCGGCATCGCTCTCCATAAAGATGTATTTAGATGGATTCCAATACTGCGAATTTATATCGGGGGTGGTAGCTACACCTATATCACCCATACCACCTGCACGCGCGTCCGGGGCTATTGATAGAGAAGGTACAGCTGTAACAATAGGATTATTAACTTGAGCTAATGCACCCATTGAAAGGCAAATAAGAATTCCCAGTGATAATAAGTTGTTTTTCATTCGATGATTATATTTTTTTTTGAAGGTGCAATATTACA
>DATFAW010000264.1:0-3436 GCA_035254165.1 Paludibacter sp. | reverse complement strand
AGCCTGAACAACTTCATTAGGTAATGGACGAGATACATCGCCCACTCCTAAACGAATGATCTTTGCGTTTGGATGTAGTATTTTGAAAGCGTTAACGCGCTTCTCGATTTCGTCAAAACAATAGATTTCGGGAGTTTTTAAATAGTTCTCGTTTGCTAATGCCATTCGGAGAAGGGTTATAAAAATGGGGTTGAAGTACTACTAGAAATAAAGTACAAAATTGCGCTTTTTTTTTCATTAATAAAAGTGTTTCGATAAAAAAGATTTGAACTTTGACTGAATTCGCCACTTTTGTTGATAGTAGATACTCAGTTTAACCGCAGCAACCCAATATTCACATTGACGATTTTAATTAAGTATCAATAAATTAATCTTTTTACACATCAAAAACTCTTTACACAATCATATTTACAATTGTTCTTCCTCTTAATTTTCCGACTAATATTAAATCAATGTAGTGCTTAAGCTCATCGATTGTTACTTCCGTGTATAAATCAAGTAAATTATCCGGTTTCCATTCATTTGCCAGTTTTTTCCATAAAGGCTCACGAAGGGTTGTCGGATAATTCTGAGCCGATATTCCAATTAAGCTTATTCCGCGCAAAATAAACGGAAAAACAGTCATATTGAGCTGGGTAGAAGAAACACTTCCGCAAGTTGTAACTGCACCCAACGGCTTAAGTGTTTTCAGGATATTTTCCAAAATCGGTCCACCTACTGTATCAATTGCTCCGGCATATTGGGCTGAAAGCATCGGACGTTTATCCACAGCCTGAAAATCAACTCTGGGAATTATTTCAGATACTCCAAGACTGTGTAAGAAATCATATTCCGATTCTTTACCCGAAATGGCAACTGTCTGATAACCTAGTTTTGATAGCAACGACAATGCAACAGATCCAACGCCACCAGTAGCACCCGAAACGATTATTTTTCCATCCTCAGGTTTAACCAGTTCATTGAGACGTAACAATGAAATTCCAGCAGTAAAACCGGCAGTTCCAATTATCATGGATTCTTTCATAGTTAGACCCTCCGGCAGTTTAACCACCCATTCAGCCGGAATGCGAATATACTGGCCAAAACCACCAGATGTGTTCATTCCCAAGTCATAACCCGTTACAATAACTTCATCACCAACTTTAAATTGATCGTTTTCGGAAAATTCAACTACTCCGGCAACATCGATACCCGGTGTATGTGGATATTTCTTTGTAACACCTTTATTTCCTGTTGCAGAAAGTGCATCTTTGTAGTTAATCGATGAATAATGAACCCGCACGAGCACATCACCTGCCGGCAAATTATTGGTAAATAAGGTTTGAATGGATTGAGTGAATTGCCCATCATTCTCTTCAACTACAAATGCTTTGTATTCAATATTCTTCATTGTTTTTCAATATTTAATTTAAATAAAAACGTTGAAGTATAGATTACTTCAACGCTGTATGGCATATAACAGAACAATCAGTTATTTGTTTATACTTTAAAGACTTATTCTGCAACTACAGTATCGTCTTTCATCGAACAGGCTCCATTAAATACCGCATTCGGTTCCACCATTAAAACTTTAGTTTTAACTTCGCCCTTAATTACTGCAGTACCTCGCAATGATAATGTTTCTGTTACAACAACATCTCCCTCAACAGTTCCAATAATTTCAGCATTGACACAAGAAATTGATCCCTTTAGAAATCCTTTTTGACCAATAACTACTTTTCCATTACAGGTTATAGTTCCTTCAACCTCACCATCAATTCTGAAATCGCTATCAGCGAATATTTCACCAACAATCTTACTGCCATTGGTTAGTGCGTTGTACATTGCACCCGTATTTGCCACTACTTCTTTAGCCATAATCTTTTATTAACCTTAGTTTGAACGTTCAAAATTACGATTTTCTTTTAAAATAAAAAATGAATCTACTAAAAAACACACAAACCTCATAGAACAAAAAGAAAATTATCTTTGTTCCTCGTATGGAATTAACTGCAATTTCATATTGTAGTGTAAAAAAATCAATTACTTTTGTATTAGACATTTGTTAAGCATGTTTACATGAAGTTAGAACATCTACGAAATAAAGCCATTGATTTCAAACGCTGGGATGATTGCGTCGCACAGTCCAGGAATCATTTGACTTATGCATTTTCGTGGTATCTGGGTGTTGTTTCTCCCGATTGGGAAGCATTGGTAAGCAAGGATTATGAATATGTCATGCCATTGCCCGTAAAAAGCAGATATGGCTTTCCCTACCTCGTTCAGCCACTTCTAACACAGCAACTTGGAATTTTTTCAAAACACAAAATTACAGAACAGATCGTAGAGGAGTTTATGAAAGAAATTCCCTATTTCAGCTACGAGTTAAATTTAAATGAAAATAATTTCTATGCTAAAGCACTCATTTATCCAAATTTCATACTGGATTTAAATAAACCTTACATAGATATTTACTCGAGTTATTCAAAAAATTCTCAACGAAATATCGAAAAAGCCCAAAAGAGCAATTTAAGAATTCAACAAAACATAACGAAAGAAAGTTTCTTATCTTTCTACTTCTCAGTACACAAGCATTATTTATCTCCACAGCAACCGATACTGAAGAAGCTAATTGAAAAAGGAATTTCAGAAAATGCATTGACTCTTTATGGTGTGTTTTCCGACAACAACAATTTGGTAGCCGGACTATGCATATTGCATACTAACAATCGTTTAACTTACCTGCTCCCAGCTTCTAACGCGGAAGGACGAAAAACATCGGCCATGTTTCTTTTGATTGATCATTTAATTCGTAAGAATGCAGAAAAAAACTATATCCTCGACTTTGAAGGTTCGAAAATTGAAAGTATAGCTCGTTTATACAGAGGATTCGGAGCTAAATATCACCCCTATTATATTCTGAAACGGTTCCGACCTTCATTTTTAATTCGCAAATGAAACATGAATTAACAAAAGTACTTTTCTTATCGCAATGGTATCCGCACCGGAACGACCCAATGCTTGGCTTGTTTGTCAAAAAACATGCTGAGGCTGTCAGCTTATATTGCAAGGTTAAAGTTCTTTACGTTCAACCCGATGACAATATTAACCGGTTGGAATTGGAAGAAAAAGTAACGCATAATCTGAGCGAGCTTATTGTATATTACCCCATTAGAAAACAAAACAAATTTCGAAAACTTTACAACTCAATCAATTATTGCAGAGCATATTGGAAGGGATATAAACACGTATGTACTGACGGTTTCAAACCAGATATCATTCATGCAAACATTCTCACCCGAACCGCATTCGTAGCTTATCTACTTAAGTTATGGAAAGGAATTCCATATGTAGTTACCGAGCATTGGTCACGCTATCTGCCTGCCCGTAACTCATTCAATGGTACTTTGCGAAAACTGACTACCCGGTTGGTAGTGAAGAATGCAAAGGCCATCCT
>DATFAW010000263.1:0-9353 GCA_035254165.1 Paludibacter sp. | reverse complement strand
TAATATTGCGAGTCGGAACTCGCAAGACCCAATCAAAATCATTCTTTATGTTTTCTGTTTAAAACGAAACCCATCTATCTATTGTTCCCCTATGAGCCACAGAAAAACAGATAAATGGGTTTGTTTTATGTTACTTCGCGTCAAACCACAACTTGGTAATAAGCAAATCTTTTCCCTGAATGGCAATTGCTGCCTGGTAACTTGTTCCGTTCAACGACTGTTCTGTGCCCGGATAGAAGAAACGCGATGGTATCTGTCCATCCAACACGGTAGCCGGACCTGCAGTCAACTGCGGATAATCAAGTCTTCTCCACTCTGCAAAAGCATCCAATCCTTGTCCGAAAAACGCAATCCACTTCTGTGTGCCTATTGATTTGGCATAATTCGTTGCATCGTATTTCACAACCGCTTGGTTAAGATAGTTGGAAATGACCGTTGCATCGGTAATGCCAAACTGATTGAGCGATGCCGTAATTGCATTTTTATAGAATTGTTCTGCATCTCCTGCAATGTAACCACGAGCCACCGCTTCAGAAAGATCGAATAACACTTCGGAGTAAGCAAAGATCACTGCCGGCGATTGCGAAGTAAGGAAGTAAGTTCCCGGTTTTGATGTTTTGGCAAAACCCTGGCTATTCGCATCACTGTTCGATAAACCATTAGCACCCCCGACATATTTTCCTACGCTTGCATCCGACGGTAACTGCGCATACACCGATAAACGAGGATCTGATAGTTCGTATAGTTTGTCAACAATAGTTTTTGATATTCTGTAGTCGTCGCGCGTTTCAAACCAGGCTGAAGCCGGATTTTGCTGAGGTGAACTGGTGTAAATGAACTGAAACGTTTCGCTATTGCTGCTTATCAACCCTCCGGCATCAGTGGTTGCATCAATCGCTGCTTGTTTGGCTAATGCTGGCTCTTTGTCCGAAATACGTAACGCTATACGAAGACGAAGCGAGTTTACCAGCTTTTTCCATTTTGCAATATTTCCTTTATAAGCTAAATCGCCTGTTACAGTACCATTTGTAGTGCTTAGCAAAGACTGGGCTTGCTTTAGATCTTCGAGCAGTCCGGTGTAAACTTCCTTTTGGGTGTTGTAAGCCGGTGTTACTTTTTGACCTGCTTCTTTATAAGGAATACTACCATAAGCATCTGTCAGCAATAAGAAAGTCCACGAACGCAAGGTCAGGGCAATCCCTTTATAATTTGAATTTGCCTGCTGGTCTGAGAAATTCAGGATCGTATTTAAATCCGTAATCAGGGTTGAATATCCGGTGTTCCACAAAGAGGTAAAACTAGAGTTCGACACATCATACCTGTCAGGTTCGGCATACTGGATCTTTGCCCAGTGCTGGACAAACAGTAAAGACGAGTTAAAGTTACTTTCAGAGCCCCAATAGATATCGGCACCTTGTTTCAATGCACTTGTCAATAAATATGGTGGCAGAGGAGTTTCTGTTGCATTCGGATTTTTGTTGATTTCATCCAATGTGTTGTTGCAAGAGCTTAATGCTAGTGCAAATATAATTATATAAGATAGTTTTTTTAGCATGGGTTCTTATTTTTAAAATTTGAGATTGACATTAAAGCTAAAATTCCGGGTAGTTGGCAGTGCAAGGCTCTCCAGTCCCTGTGCATTGCCGGTATTGAATGCCGTTTCCGGATCGATATTGGGTACCGACTTGTAAATAAAGAACAAGTTGCGCCCTGTAGCAGTAATACTTGCTGCATCAAATCCAATTTTCTTAATCAGTTTTTTGTTGAAATTGTATGTAAGCTTTACTTCCCGAAGCTTCACAAAACTTGAACTGTAAACATAGGCTTCGCTGATATTATACGACGCTTTGTAGTATTCCTGAGCACTAATTACCTGGGTATTGGGAGTTCCATTGGCATATACGCCATTAAAGATAACACCATTATCATATACTGTTTCTCCATTTGGAGCAGTTGCACCGGTCAGCAATGTTTTCGTACTGGCGGTATTGTTGCCTGGATAATAGTAATTCAATCCAGCGTGGGCAGCATCGCGACCCTGAAGGGTTTGTGCTAATACACCGGTATAGTTACCTGTTCTGTTGGTTCCTGAAAATATCTTTCCGCCTACACTGGCATCAATAAGGAACGACAGTTCAAGATGCTTGTAAGTAAGTGTATTGGTAATGCCACCTAACCAGTCGGGGGTATAATGTCCCAGCACTCTGTTTTGTGGATCGGCTTTTGGCAATCCGTTAGCACCCACTACTATATTTCCATTTGCATCACGCAGATAAGCCGTGCCATACAGTGTACCGTAAGCTTTGCCTACCGATGCCAACACATCTACACCTCCCGAAGAGCCAATTGTATAGTTCTGAATTTTCCCATCGTAGTCGAGTATCTCCACTTTACTTTTATTGCTTGAGTAATTCACACCCACATTCCATTTGAAATTGTGAGTTTGAACAGGACTTCCATCCAATTGAATTTCTATACCGTGGTTATTTATTTTTCCTGCATTGATCAGCTGCGATGTATAACCACTTGCTGCTGTAGTCTTTATTTCCAGTATTTGGTCAAAACTATTGGTGTTGTAATAGGCAACATCAAGATGCAGCCTGTTTTTCAGGAAAGATGATTCAAGGCCAAGTTCCGTCGAACGGGTTGTTTCTGGTTTCAGGTTTGCATTCAATTTCTTTTGCGAAGATGTCTGAATTGGATTTCCGTCGAATGCCGTTTGAAAATTATACACGGTAGACAATTGGTATGGATCAGCATCGTTTCCAACTTCCGACCAGCCACCACGCAATTTCAAGAAATCAAGCGTGTTGCTTTTCAGGTTTAAAGCCTCGGACAACACCAAACTTCCGTTGATAGATGGATAAAAATAAGAGCGGTTGCTGCTGGGCAGTGTAGACGACCAGTCGTTACGGGCGGTCAGGTTCAAAAACGCATAATTCTTATAACCCAGCTGTGTTGAAGCGTATCCGCTATACACTCTCAAACTTGAGTATGAATTCGATGAAGTCAGTGCATCGCGCGAATTGGTCAATGTATATAAATCGGGCACAGCCAAACGTGGCGCTTTTTGATAATTGTTTGCATAACTACGGTTACGAACATTGAATCCGGCAAGAGCATCCAGGCTGAAATCGCTGCTCAGTTTCTTAGTATATTGCAGGATAGCCTCTGTGTTTTTTTCGTCAACCGTGTAAGCATCTTCAGCGTACGATCCGTAAGGAGTTCCACTGGTACCATATTTAATCGTGTATTTTCGGCGATCATTATAATAATCGGTTCCGGTACGGAATCTGAAATTAAGTCCGTCTGCTATCTTTGCTTCCAAATGTATATCACCAATTAATCTGTTACGTTGCTGGCTGGTGGTATTGTAATAAGCATTCCAGTATGGATTACTGTAATAACTATTATTCCAGTTGTTATTCCTGTTATTTTTCAGGTCGTTGATATCTACCTGACGTCCGAACCAAAGGAATTGGAGCATAACACCGGCGGCACGATTGCCCGATGGACCACCCGGAAGAGCCGGAGCGTCGGTAACGATATAATTGGCCGTTACACCTACTTTTATATTTTTGGACAATTGATAGTTGGAGTTAATCGTGAAGTTTCTTTTATTTACTTCACTGTTAGGTACTGTTCCTTTTTGTTTTTGATTATTTACGCCTAAACGGAAATCATATTTGTTATCAGATCCGGCAACAGAAACACCATTATCAAAAGTAAGACCGGTATTGAAGAAATCTTTCACATTATCAGGATGAGCTACAAACGGAACGGCAACACCGTTTGAAGAAAATTGTGGAATCAGGCGTCCATCCATTTTAGGACCCCAGCTTTCATCAACTCCATCATTAACGCCTCCTCCTTTACCATCAACGTAACTGAACTTTCCATTCGATCCCTGTCCAAATACATTCTGATAATCGGGTAAAGTGGTAACATTCGAAACCGTAATGCCGGAAGTCAATGTTACACCCAAACCTTTCTGACCTTTACCTGATTTGGTTGTTATGAGGATAACACCGTGTGCAGCACGCGATCCGTAAAGTGCGGCAGCATTAGGTCCTTTCAGCACACTCAATGATTCAATATCTTCGGGATTGAGGTCGGCAATAGCATTTTTGAAGTCACGGGTTGCACCACCATAGTTCAACTGCGAGTTATCTACCGGCACTCCATCCACCACAAACAGCGGTTGGTTATTCCCGGCTATAGACGTTTCACCCCGGATAACAATACGCGATGATCCCATGTCTCCCTGCGAATTGGTGATTCGAACCCCGGCTAATTTACCGGTCAGGCTGTTGAGCAAATTGGTTTCTTTCGTGTTTTGCAAATCCTTATTCTTAAGTTCCTGCATTGTATAGCCCAGCGACTTTTTCTCTTTCGAAATACCCAATGCGGTAACCACTACTTCGGTTAACCTGTTTTGGTTTTCGGTCAGATAAACAGTGGTTGGTTCTGCTTCATACACATCGATTTCCTGATTTTTATAACCGGTGCCGGATACCAATAAAGTTACAGGAAGTGATTTTGCTTTTACGCTGAATTCGCCTTTAGCGTCCGACACGGTTCCTCCCGGCTGGCCTTTAAGCCTGATGGTGGCACCAATAACCGGAGCTTTAGAACTTTCTTCAAGGACAGTTCCATTGATTGTCACCTGCTGAGCAAAGGCAGGCAAGGTGCTGAAAAAGGCAAGTAAGAGCAACACTCCGCCTTTGCTTACAAGAATTTTATGAAGCGCTTTGCCGCTTCCGGAAATAAATGCTAGTTTTGTCATACAATTTTTTAATTGTAGCGGGCGTACCTTGTAATCAGTTTGCCAACGGAAATGGGACGCCCGCTTTTGTTTATAATTTGATTATTCTTCTTACTTTAATGTCAGCAGTTTTTCAGCCAGTTTATTCGTTTCTTCGGACAAAAGCTGTTTGTCTAAATTGAGGAATCCTTTCTCATGATTGAATTTCTGGCCGTCGGCCAATACCCATTTCAAGAAATCCGATACTTCTTTCCGTTCATTTTGTTGCGAATAGATAAATCCGATTTTTTCTACCGGAATGGTTTCAACATGATTTTTCTCCAGTACATCGATTACCAAATCCAGATTTCCATTCAAAATTTCTTTTGTTTCTTTCTTTAGTTCAAGAGGCAATAATGCTACTCCGTCTTTCAGTTTTCGTGAATTGGTATCGAACAGGTATCCCAGGTTGTTGTAAGTCACACCTATCGAATCTTTTTTAATAGATGAAAGCAGGTAAATATCATCACCCTGTACTTTTTTACCCCTGATTTCGGCCGAAGTATGCCCAAAATAACCGGCCAACGTTGTTGATGCACAGGCTTTATTGTCGCGCGAGTAGATTGTAGCAGCAAACTTTGGTTTTTCCTTGGCAGGTTCTTCATCGTAGTCGATTGTTTCGAAAAACAGTTTATCGATGTCTTTCTTATTTAAACCTTTCTTACCCGTTGTTACCAACAGTGGATTTTTGCTGTTTGTAACCGGAAGCAATGCATAACGGCCTGTATAAATAATGTCCTGATTCTCGGCGAGATCCTCTTTTGTAGGGCGGTGCGCGATAATGCTCAGTTCGGGAGTTTGGGAGTTTGCAGGCTTTGCCACTAATTTGATAATGACATTCGGGTTTACCTTTGCATACTCGGTTATCCATTTTTCAATTAATGGATAAGTAAATTTAGTACCTGTAATTATTACAGGTTCAGTAGCTTTATTTTCTGCGGCAAATACGGGTGCCGAAACAAATAATGCAAATAGTAACTGATAAATATAAGATGGTTTCATATTTTTATTTGTTTTAAAATGAATATAGTAATCAACTTACCGGGGTTGTAACAACCCGGTGAATTTTCGGTAAAGGAAAATGTGATTTGTGATTTGTGATTAAAACTTATCCGGCAGTATAAATCAAGAATAATGAATACCGGCTAAAAAACGACAATGTGGTAGTCGTAAAAAATCAGCGTAACATGCAGCAGCGCATTCGCATTGAAGAAGAAAGAGTGAGAATTGATTCTGAAGAAAAAGTAATCGCGGATAAAGACAAGGCCTGAATTTCATCCGGCTTAGCATCCTTATGCCTGTTTGGCAAATCAGCCAAAACGTTTTGCGTAATGTAATAAATACCTGTTTGCATATTATAACTTTTTATTGTTGAAGATTAATCTTTATCATACCTCAGTGGCCTGTAAAGCTAAGTTTCCTTTCGACAATGCAAAAGTAGATGTTGTTTGTTATAGCCGAAATACCCTTTGTAGGGCATTTATGTACCATACATAGGGTATAATTTCGAAAGTTTCTATCTGGAAGTGTGAAATCGGGGGTAGCACATTCTATCGATCAAATATAATAATCCGGTTGTATATACGGATTCAAACTCAATTCCATAAATATATTGCAGCGCTTATGGCTACTTGTTGCGTGTTTATGCTCATCAGGTGATACCTCCTCAAAGCCCAGTTTCCGGTATAGCGCAATAGAACTTACCATCTTCGTATTTCCTTCCAGTATGATGCATTTGAAGCCCCGTTCGCGTGCTTTTTCTACAAGAGCCGATCCGAGTAAATAGCCAATGCCCCTACCCCTTGCTTTTGAGTCAACAGCCATCTTAGCCAGTTCGCAAGTCAGGGCATCATGCACAATCAGCGCACAAGTACCTACCGGTTCACCATTTAAAAGCGCAATAAAAACATTTCCGCCCTTATCCAGGATGTATTTCTGCGGATCGTTTAGCACTTGAATGTCCGAGTCTTCCAACCAAAAATTGGTTGTAATCCATTCTTCATTAATTCGTTTAAAGTCCCTGGCATAAGCCATTGAACTGGATCTTATAATTATTTCTGCATTCATCTTTTTCTGTTTTTTGGGGATCAATATAAGTTAGCCGTACCATCTGCAATAGCTAACTGAGAATTTAAATCAACGTAAATCGGCTAAATAATGTTGAAGCACACACAACTATTTGACAAATTTCCAGGTGGATCAACTCTGGCTCTATCGCTATTCGAGAAATTGCACTAGAAATCCTTTCCGTTTAGGCCAAGCAAGTCGTTTGGACCACCATGCAAATTTCGGGATAAATTGATCCATGTAAAATACCATCAATAGGTCATTTGCATACCCGTTTTAGGGGAGGCTTTTCAGTTATTGGCAGGATTCCAACAGTTCGATAACAGAATTGCAGGCAATGGTAATTATATAAACGAAAAAAATCCCCTGCAGAGAATTGAATTTCTCAAGCAGGGGATTTATATATCAAGTAAAATATTGTGTTTATCGTTTCACCTTTTTAAAAGCTTCCAGTCCGCTGTCCAGATACTGGGTAAACGATTTAGGATCATAATCGGCACCTTTCGGTTGGACCAACAAGTTTCCGTTCGCATCAAGCAACACATAAAATGGCTGGGAATTGGCATTGAAGCGTGAAGCTTGCAAGTCGCTCCATTTGTTACCAATAGTTTCAATTTTTTTACCGCTATATTTCGATACAGTTTGTTCGGCAATAGCTAAATCGGTTTTATCGTCCACATAAAGCTGAATCACCACATAGTCGTTAGACAAGCGCGAAAGCACCTCTTTATCCGGCCAAACAGCTGCTTCCATCTTGCGACAGTTTACACAGGCATGTCCTGTAAAGTCGATAAAAATAGGTTTGTTCACTTTCTTGGCATAAGCCAGCCCTTCATCATAGTCGAAAAAAGCATCCAGTCCCAACGGGGCATGAAAAATTTCGCCGTATTTGTGATTGCCTGAATTATGATTGACAGCAGGCGCATTGCCAGCCGACATCACAAAGTCCTGCGTACTCATTGGAGGCAAGAAAGCAGAGATGGATTTGAGTGGTGCACCCCAAAGTCCGGGAATCATATATACCGTAAACGACAAAGTGATAATGGACAGAATCAAGCGGGTTGTAGAAACGTGCTTCACCTCACTATCGTTTGGCAGCTTCAGTTTACCCAATAAATAAAGGCCAAGCAAAGCAGAAATTACAATCCACAGCGAAAGGAATATTTCGCGATCGAACCAGTTCCAGTGATAAGCCAAATCCACATTCGAAAGGAATTTGAATGAGAAAGCCAGTTCCAGGAAGCCCAAGACTACTTTCACACTATTCAACCATCCACCCGATTTGGGCATAGCCTTCATCCAAGCCGGGAACATCGCAAACAGCACGAACGGAATAGCAAGTGCAATGGCAAAACCAAGCATTCCGATAGCCGGTCCGAGCAATTGACCCATGGTAGCTGCTTGAACTAACAAAGTACCAACAATTGGACCTGTACAAGAGAATGAGACCAAAGCCAACGTTCCTGCCATAAAAAACAATCCTCCCAAACCATTTTTATCAGACTTGCTATCTATCTTATTCACCCACGACGATGGTAACACCAATTCGAAAGCGCCTAGAAAAGACAGTGCAAAAGCAACAAGAAGTAAGAAAAAGAAGAAGTTAAAGACACCATTAGTCGAGAGCACGTTTAATGCGTCGGCTCCAAAAACAACCGTAATGAGCAACCCTAACACAACGTATATTACTATGATAGACAACCCATAAATCAATGCATTGATCACTCCCTTACGTTTTGTAACTTCTTTCTTTGTAAAATAACTAACCGTCATAGGCACCATGGGGAATATGCAAGGCATCAAAAATGCCGCAAAACCACCTAACACGCCCAGTATAAAAATTGTCCAAAGCGATTGCTTACCTGCAGAAGCAGGAGCTGTAGCAACTGGTTGTGCCTTTACCACAGCTGCGGATGAATCTTTGGCAACAGCTTGTATTGGAGTTACGGTAGCTTTAGCTGTATCGACAGCGGGTGTTGCTGCCGCCGGAGTCAGAGCTTTTGCATCTGCAGCAGCAACTTTTGCGCCTTTCAGGTCAAACGAAAAATCAACATCTTCGGGAGGAAGGCATTGGCTATTATCACAAACCATAAATGTGAGTATACCTTTAATCTTAGTAGCCGCAGTCTTCAGTTTTATTTTCTGAGTAAAAACAGCCTTCTTTTCGAAAAAAGCCACTTCCATTTCAAACACTTTTTCATAAATCTTCTTCGGTTTGGGGGATTCACTCACCTTACCAACCAACGTATAGTCGGGCGACGGAGTAAATTTGAACGATGTTGGAACCGGTCCGCCTTCGCCAATGAACTGCGAATATAGATGCCAGCTGTTATCGATGCTGGCGGTAAGAATCAGATCAAACTCTGTATCTGAAACCTGTTTGCTTGAAAAGCCCCATGTAACGGGTTTCTGTATCTCGGCTGACATGCCAAGTACGCAACATAAGAGCAGAAAAGATAAAACTACTTTTTTTGACATAATT
>DATFAW010000262.1:0-6409 GCA_035254165.1 Paludibacter sp. | reverse complement strand
AAATACTGATATTGGATGGGAAGGGTTTTATTGCGATACTGAGCCTTTAGGCGTTTTTGATATTCGATTTTGCAAAGTCCAAGACACCTTGCTGATATGGCTTCGTGATAATCTGATATCGATGCGTTCACCCATTAGCTTTCTTTGCTTCGCGCCGAAAAAGTAAGGGAAATTTGTAAGGTTTACTCAGTTCCTTTCGAAAAGCTTCTCTAAATCGAAAAAACATTCAATCAGAAATCAACAAGGAGTAGAAAAAAACGCGAATCAATCGACTTAATTCGCGTTTTTTTTTAGTCCTCTTTTTTGTTACTTTAGTGCTTGTACAAAGTCAGCATACAAATCCTCCACATTTTCCAGTCCCACCGAAATACGTATAGTCTTGTCCGATACATTCATTTCTTTGCGCACTTCAGGTGTGAATGTCCCAAAGATGGTGCTGGCGGGATGAATAGCCAATGTTTTGTTGTCGAACAGGTTAGTAGCACGGCGCACCACCTTCAGTTTATTCATAAAGCTGAAGCAGACTTCGCGGGATGCCAGATCGAGTGCAAACATAGCTCCCGGGCGGTCACCAAACTGTTCTTTACTTAGGTTGTAGAATCTATTCGAAGCCAGTCCTGTATAATTTACCGATTCAACTTCGGGAAGTTTATCCAGCTTTTCAACCAGTTTAAGGCAAGTGTCTGTAGCCCGATTGTATCGCACAGTCAGCGTTTCCAGTCCCAATGTTTGCATGTAAGCCACTTGCGGAGTCATGTAAGCCCCAAGATTACGATGAATTTCTTTACGCATCTTAACAGTGAATGCTTTCGAACCAAATTCTTTTGCCATGGTGTGCAATTTGGGCAACGACAGCCAGTTGAAATTGCCATAGTCGATAATCAGTCCACCCAGCCCGGTTGCACCGCCCGAAATGTATTTCGTACTCGATACAATTTCTATGTTAATGCCAAAGTCTTTTGCCTTAAATGCACAAAATGGAATCACGGTAGTGTCAGCTATCAGTGGTACGCCTTTATCTTTGGTTATAGCCGAAAGCGTTTTCAGATCCACTACTTCCAATTGCGGATTGGTCAGGATTTCAAGGAAGACAGCACAAGTATTATCATCAATATGCGCTTCTACTTCGTCGGGATTGGTCAGGTTGCAAAAACGAGTTTCCACGCCAAAAGCTGCCAGGGTTGAAACGAAAAATGAATAAGTGTTCCCGAACAAATGCTTCGAAGTTATGATGTTGCTACCCGTTTGAGCCACAGCAATAATGGTATTGGTTATGGCGGCCATACCCGAATTAAGTGCTGTAACACTGAATGCACCCGTTATGGTTTGCACCCGGTCTTCGAAATACTGTACAGTCGGATTTGTAATTCGGGAATAAGTATGATTAGCCGATCTGCCGATAAAAGCAGCTTCCATTTCCTCCGCAGTTTTAAACTCAAATGCAGCCGAATGATACACAGGCATATTTAACGCGCCATAAGCATCAGGTTTGCCATAGGGTGTGTTTAATACTTTCCCTTCAAATGATAGTTCTTCCATTTTTTTATATTTTAGAAGTAAGAAAGTAAGAGGCAAGAAGTAAGTAACTTGTTATTTCTTCATGTTAGCTTTACTTACCGAAAAGATTTTTACGAGTTCATCTGTTTCCTTTTTTATATCTCCAAAAGTGGATTTGTTCAACAGATTTGCTTCTTCAATCAGTTCAAGCCAAAAATTGTGTCTCATCAATTTCTTCAACAATAATACACATCTTGGAGAACCTTTCTGCATGGGATCTTCCACGGGTTACAGCCCGAAAATTAGCTGCAACGGATGTTCCGGATCGTAATAACTGCTTTCCTATTACTCTTAATTCTTCTGTTTGTTTACAATGTTTTGAATAAAATAAAATAATTGCAACAGCAAATCTTTTGGTCCTTAGCCTGTATTTTTCATTGTAGTCTAAATTTTCGGACATGAGATTTGCATTTAAATGTTACAAATTACTTACTTCTTGCTTCTTACTCCTTGCTTTCTATCTAAGTTTTGCTCCAAGTTTTGTTTCAAAATTACCTTGCAGTTTTTTCATGATGCTTTCAATTTGTGGGTCGGTAAGTGTTTTTGTTTCATCTTGCAATAAAAAGCTTACAGCATACGATTTCTTGCCGGCTTCCAGATTCTTGCCTTCGTACACGTCAAATAAGTTCACCCTTTTCAATAATTTGCGTTCTGTTTCGAAAGCTATTTTTTCTATTTCGGCAAAAGCAATGTTCTTGTCGAGCAACAAAGCCAGGTCGCGTTTCACTTCAGGAAACTTCGAAAGTTCGGTATATTGCACATTCTTATTCCCTAGCTCGGCAAGAATGGCGTTCCAGTTCAAGTCTGCAAAATAAACTTCCTGATCGATGTCGGCTACTTTGCGCATTTTTGGATGGACAATGCCATAAACAGCCAGTTTACGACCGGCGGCACTGTATATAGTCAACGCTCCGCTCAGTAAATCGTCGGCATATTCACCTACAACCAGCTTGCGAAGATTGAACCCAAGGCGACGAAAGATATTTTCGATATATGCTTTTAGTTCATATATGCTCGATTTCTCATCGGCAGCTGTCCACGACTGTCCTCGTTTGTTGCCTGTTAGCCACAATCCCAAATGAAAGTCTTCGGAGTAAGCAGCTAGTTTTTCGCCTTCTTTTTTGTTTTCGGCGTGATAATAGTAGCAATTACCGAATTCGTAGAATTTCAAATCGGCATTTCGGCGATTGACATTACGGTTGATGTTTTCCAATCCACCAAATAACAAAGTCTGGCGCATTACGTTCAAATCGGAACTCAACGAGTTGATGATTTTTACGCTGTGCGCAGCAGGGTAGGAGGTGAGGTCGGTATAATACCCGCCTTTGGTCAGTGAGTTATTCAATATCTCGTTGAATCCTTGCGCAGTCAGTTGTTCAGAAATCAGGTTTTGAAGTTTGTAGCTGTCAGGTTTTGAGCTGTAGCTCAAAGTCGCTTTCAATGTTTCACCAATTTCCACGTTGTTGTAACCGTAAATACGCAGGATATCTTCAATTACATCCACATCACGCTGCACATCTACACGGTAAGCCGGAACGTGAAGCACGTAGCCTTCTTCGTTTTTGCTTACAATCTTCATTTCAAGTGCAGCCAGAATGGTTTCGATATTTTCTTTGCCAATTTCTTTGCCAATTAATGTGTTGATTTTGCGCAATGATACTGACACTTCGAATGGTTTTACTTCTTGTGGATAGATGTCAACTATTTCACTCGAAATTTCTCCACCGGCCACTTCCTGGATCAGCAAAGCGCAACGTTTCAGTACATACATTGTATTGGTTGGGTCGCAACCGCGTTCGTATCGGAACGAAGCATCGGTGTTCAGCCCATGTCGACGTGCCGTTTTACGGATAGAAACCGGATTGAAATAAGCGCTTTCCAGAAATACGTTTTGGGTAGTTTCGGTAACTCCAGAATCAAGTCCACCAAAGACACCACCGATGCACATAGGTGCTTCTGCATTGCAAATCATCAAATCTGCAGCATTCAGTTTGCGCTCCGTGCCATCCAATGTGGTAAAAGGAGTTCCTTCGGCCAGCGTTTTTACACGCACTTCGCCGCCTTTAATTTTATCGGCATCAAAAGCATGCATAGGTTGACCCAATTCGTGCAAAACAAAATTGGTGACGTCAACAATATTATTGATAGGACGGAGCCCGATAATCAACAAGTAATTCTTCAACCATTCAGGCGATTCGGTTACTTTTACACCCGAAATAGTTACTGCCGAATAACGTGGACAAGCATCTGTGTTTTCTACAGTCACCGGAATTTGCAAATTTGTATTTTGAATAGTAAAAGCAACCACCGAAGGTCTGGTGAGTTTTACTGATTTGTCTTTCAATGCAAAAAATGCCGCCAAATCGCGTGCTACACCGAAGTGCGAAGCTGCATCAATCCGGTTAGGCGTAATATCGACTTCTAATAATGTATCGTTTTTAATACCGTAATAATCTTTGGCCAATGTTCCAACCACTGCGTCGGCAGGCAATACAATGATGCCGTCGTGACTGGTTCCTACACCAATTTCGTCTTCGGCGCAAATCATTCCAAATGATTCCACACCCCGTATTTTCGAACGTTTAATAGTAAAACTTTCTTCGCCGGAATATAATTTAGTTCCAACAGTTGCCACTACCACTTTTTGTCCGGTAGCCACATTGGGTGCACCACACACAACCTGAATCGGTTCTCCTGTCCCAATATTTATGGTTGTAACATGTAAGTGATCCGAATTTTCATGGCTGCCACAAGTAAGCACCTCGCCGATGACTAATCCTTCCAACCCGCCTTTAATGGTTTGAACTTCTTCAACTCCACCTACTTCCAAGCCAATGGAAGTTAATGCTTTCGACAATTCATCGGGCGTAACATCAATATTAATGTATTGTTTCAGCCAATTATATGATATGTTCATAACTTAATAAGATATTTTTTTTTGAAGTCACAAAGATACTGATTTTTTTACAGCTTCAGACTTTGAAATGATCAAAAAATGAGTCATTTTTACTAAGATAACCTGGTGTGAAAGTCAATGACCGTGAAATATTTATTTAGATTAAAAAGGCTTGTCTAAAGTTCAAAGAAACTAAATATTGGCACAGATGCATATGGAACGTGTAATTATTCACTATTTTTGCGCCATCTAAAAAATGAATATCTTCAAAAATATAGTTTATATATGATTCAGGAAAACTTTATTCGTTTATTCGAAGATGGATTTCGTAAAAACTGGGAATTGCCGGGCTTCACCAATTATGGTGAAAATACAACACTCAATTATGCCGATATTGCCCAAAAAGTTGCCGAATTGCATATTCTTTTTGATCAATGCAAAATTAATCCGAACGACAAAATAGCTTTGATTGGTCGTAATAATGCGTATTGGGCTGTAACATATTTGGCTGTAGTTACTTATGGCGCAATTGTAGTTCCGATTTTACAAGATTTTAATCCGAATGATGTACATCACATTACGAATCATTCTGAATCTAAATTATTGTTTGTTGGTGACGCTATTTGGGAAAATCTAGAGGAGGAAAAGCTAACCACTGTACAAGCTGTGTTTTCATTGACGAATTTCAGTTGTATTACTTTGTTGAATCAAAATGATACTGAAGCTGCTGGCGAAAAAGATGAAGATAATGAGAACGAAACGAAGCTGGATTTGGCTTTGCTTCACTTCGACAATATCATTCGACTGTTCAATGAAAAGTATCCATACGGTTTTCATCGCGATTGTGTGCGTTATGTCGATAAATCTAATTCTGAGGTTGTATCTATTAATTATACGTCCGGAACTACCGGATTTAGTAAAGGGGTGATGACTACCGGAAACGCTCTGGCAGGCAATATCACGTTTGGTTTTCGAACTAAATTAGTTGCTCCGCATTATCGGATAGTTTCTTTTTTGCCATTGGCTCATGCTTATGGTTGCGCTTTCGATTTTTTGACTCCGGTATGTGCGGGATGTCATGTTCATTTCATTGGAAAAACACCTGCTGCAAAAATTCTCCTCAAAGCTTTTGCGGAGATAAAACCAAGTGTCATCTTTTGTGTACCTCTTATTATTGAAAAGATATATAAAAAGCAAATTCAACCGTTGTTGGCTAAGCCATCTATGCGTTGGGCACTGAGCATTCCATTTCTGGATCAACCGGTACTTGCTCAGATCAGAAAGAAGCTTGTCGATGCATTTGGTGGCGAATTTTCCGAAATTGTTGTTGGTGGTGCTCCGTTGAATGCCGAAGTTGAAGAATTTTTCCATAAAATAAAGTTTCCTTTCACGGTAGGTTATGGAATGACCGAATGTGCTCCCCTTATTTGTTATTCGAATACACGGGATTTTATTCCTAAATCATCAGGTAAAGTGCTGGATATAATGGAAATGAAGATTTTGAATCTTGATAAGGCAACAGGCGTGGGCGAAATTTGCGTCCGGGGTGAAAATGTAATGTCGGGATATTATAAGAATCCTGTGGCTACAGCTCAAATACTTGATGCCGATGGTTGGCTGCATACCGGCGATTTGGGTACTGTGGATGAAGACGGAAATACGTTTATTCGCGGACGTAATAAAACGATGATTTTAAGTGCCAGCGGTCAGAATGTCTATCCTGAGGAGATAGAAGCCAAGCTTAATAATATGCCTTATGTGATGGAGAGTTTAGTTCTCGAGAATAATGGAAAGCTAATTGCGCTGGTTTGTCCCGATTACGAAGCGGTGGATGCTGAACTTGTAGATCAAAATCAGTTGGAGGTTTTAATGGAGGAAAATCGAAAAATGCTCAATTCTATGGTTGCAACTTACGAAGGAGTGTCAAAAATACAACTATATCCACACGAATTTGAA
>DATFAW010000261.1:0-10230 GCA_035254165.1 Paludibacter sp. | reverse complement strand
GCATTAATCTTGTATCTCAAGAATAGCGTTGTCAAAATGATATGGTCATTTGTAACACCTTGATACGTCTTTACTCCTTCTAAATTATCTTTTGTAAAAGTGAGATATCGAACTTTAGCACCTAAACCAAGAGACTTACTTACATTGTATTCCATTGAAATAGTAACCGGAATTGAGCCTGAATTGCCGTAAGTCAGAGTCAGTGGAGTTCCTGGCATAGTAGGGGAAACTGCTTTGACATTGAATTTGTAATACGCGTAACCAAGTCCTATCGAACCATTAACAATAAACTTCGAATTACTTTGAGGAAAAATCATGCGCGTGAAATTGAACGTCATGCATAAATGAACAGCATTGAGTTTTGTCGAGAAAGTGTCAAGTGGGTTTGAATAAGTTCCAGAAAAGGGCAAGTTAAGATAATCAACTGACAAACCCCAAATTGGAGTAAGTGCATATTCTAAATTTACTCCGTATGAAAAAGTACTCGTCGTATTTACAAATGCATTTGTTGACGATTGTGAAGCGTCTCCATCAAATTTATTTATTCCGATTTCAGGTGAGAATGACCATCGCGAAAAATTTTTATTTTCCGGACAAATATTTGTTGTTAATACAATTACAAATACAATTAATGAGAATCTTTTCATGCAGTTGGAAAGATTTGAACTCAGACAATATCAATGTAACACATCTGAAGTTCTTAAATATGAGGGGCAAAGATAAGAATATATTCTATTTAGTGTTGTTATTGTAATGTTATGTGATATTACATTTTATTACATAAGAACGCTAATAGAATATATATTGCTGCATGTATGGGTGTTGTGTATTTTAGCTAAAATAAAATACATTCTCGAAATAACATTTTTTGCTTTGTTACTGTCTGTTTTGTAACTTGGAATCGTCCCAGTCAATCTTAAATACTTGATTTGTTTCGGGTTCTAACTAATCGCAATTTCGGATATTTTGTAAGTCGATAATTTATTTAACCATTTCTACTTTCTTAGTGGCCTCAAAGTTCGCATTACGATACTCGACTCTTTCCACTACTTTTTGGGCAAATTCTCTGAATGCAGATGACATGATTGAATTCTCATCAACCGCAATTGGCCGTCCGGCATCACCACATTCCCGAATGCTTTGCACCAACGGAATCTGACCTAAAAGTGGAACATCCAGCTCTTCTGCAAGGCGCTTTCCACCATCTTTCCCAAAAATAAAGTATTTATTTTCGGGCAATTCAGCAGGTGTAAACCATGCCATATTCTCAACAATTCCAAGTACGGGAACATTTACTTTTTCACCCATAAACATATGCACGCCTTTTCGGGCGTCAGCCAATGCCACTTCCTGCGGAGTTGTCACCACAATTGCCCCTGATATACCCATTGTTTGCACCAATGTCAAATGAATATCGCCTGTTCCCGGTGGTAAATCCATCACAAAAAAATCTAAATCACCCCACTCAGCATCTGTAATTAATTGTTTCAAAGCATTACTTGAAACTGCACCACGCCAAACTAAAGCTTGTTCAGGATCAACAAAAAAACCGATAGACAGAATTTTAACTCCGTATTTCTCGATGGGCGAAATAACGTGCTTACCATCTACTTCCTTAACTTCAGGATGTGCAGCTTCTACCCCAAACATTTTTGGAATAGACGGTCCATGAATGTCGGCATCAAGCAAACCAACCTTATAACCCAACGAAGCCAGCGAGATAGCTAAATTGCATGAGATAGTCGACTTTCCCACGCCACCTTTACCAGACGACACTGCTATAATGTTTTTTACATTGGGTAAAATGGATACAGGCTTGGTTTTTGGAACCTCTTTAGTAATGATTTCTATATTACCTTTTATTTCAACATGTTCTCCAACATAAGTCAAAATAGCTTGTTCAGCAGCCTTTACTACCGACTTAGCAAATGGATCATTGGGTTTTTCGAAAAATATCGAGAAAAAAACTTTATTTCCTTCGATACGAATATTATCTTGTAACATGCCTGAAGAAACAATGTCTTTCCCTGTGCCAGGATAACGGACATGCACCAGTGCATCAAGAATTGATTGAGGAGATAGTGTCATAAAATTCACGAATTATGAGTTACAGAAAAATATATAAGACAAATTAGCCCTGTAACAAGTTGGTTGTTTGAAAAGTTTGAAAGCTTAAGCATTAAAATTACTATACATCTAAGTTATGCCGCTTGCTTCTTCCAAAGCTCCGATAAGCATCATGCTCAATTTCAATATCTGGCTCGATAAATTCATCACTTTTTTCAAGCCGAAACTGAATATATTTAATTGTTATTCCACGCTCAAGCCATTGTTGCTCGTAATAAGTTTTTATACCTAAAATCGGATCTTGCAAATCAGAGGCATATAAGTCATCATTCGAAAAAACAACTGGAAATTGGTTTGCTTTTACCATTTCACAAGTATAAGTAAACATGAAATTACTGTCGGTTTTCAAATGAATCAGTCCGTTTGGTTTTAAGAACTGTTGGTAAGACTTCATGAAATTTGTAGCAGTCAGCCGTTTAGTGACTTTTTTCATTTGCGGATCAGGGAAAGTAAGCCAAATTTCGCTTACCTCATTCTCCGCAAAAAAATGATGAATCATTTCGATATTCGTACGCAGGAAAGCAACATTTTTCATTCCATCCTCGAATGAAGCTTTAGCTCCGGTCCAAAGGCGAGCGCCTTTGATATCCACTCCCACAAAGTTTTTGTCGGGATATAGTTTTCCTAATCCGACGGTATATTCTCCTTTGCCACAACCTAGCTCCAGCACAATGGGATGATCGTTCTTAAAAAATTGTTCATCCCATTTCCCTTTCATCTCAAAACTTTTGCCTTCACGCACATCATGCGACGAAACCTGAAAAACATGTGGAAACTCTTCCATATCGGCGAACTTCGCCAACTTATTCTTACCCACTTTATCTATTTACAATTTATAAATTAATGCCGTCAAACTACTGACCGCTTACTTCAGACGATAAACTATTTTACAACTTTTTCAAAGCGCATTCCTATATCATTAATTCCAATTAGAACAGAGTCGCGCATTCCATGCACAATTTTATAATGATAGATTCCTGCTTTTTTGAAACGAGCATTTTGTTGATATAGTACAGGCATTTCCATTACCGAACCAATGCCTGAACCCAACCATTTACCGCGCTGATCGGCCAGATAGCATTCTACAGAGTCTTTTATTTGTATTTTGTCAGGAGATGTTTTATCTAGAAAGAGCCATAGATTTTGATATGGATATTCACCTCTGTTTCGAACGTTTACATACACATTATACGCAGAAACCGTATCTGTAATATTCACATCAAAAGAATAAAGACTGTCTTTATTCCAACCTTTAGAAGCAACTGCTTTGTATTGAAAAAACACATCGCTGTTTGAACAAGCGACTGTAAGAAGCGAAATAAAAATCGCTAATAAAATTCTATTTTTCATTATTCCCGGCACCATTTCCATTTTTCTTGATTGGTTTTTGAAATCTCGGAGCATTATTTTCTTTACTGTCTTTCTTTTCAGACTGCTCCGCTTTCACTACTTTAGGACGATTGTTTGGTCGCTTATTTTTGTTATTCGGACGTTTTTTATTTGAATCGAAACGCGTCAAACTATCTTGCCCTACTCCATTTTCATAATCAACAACTACAGGCTTAACTTCTTCATCTAAATGGTTATCAAGCAAATCTGGTTTAGATCCTTTTCTGTTACTGGCTATAACTTCTTTGGCCCGCTTTGCTGAAATTGTAACAATATTAGCACCAAAATTAGGCGAGGTTGAATAAGAAATCAATCCCTTAAACACATCCGTTTTGAAGTGATAATACGTATTGTCAATTGTTTCCAGTTGAATTTCTTTTGATGGAAACTCTTTAATAGCATCCATGTAAGAATCCAACTCGAAATTCATACAACATTTAAGCTTTGCACATTGCCCGGCAAGCTTTTGCGGATTCAATGAAATGTCCTGATAACGGGCCGCACTGGTCGAAACCGAGTTGAAGTTAGTCATCCAACCCGAGCAACACAATTCGCGTCCACAAGGTCCGATTCCGCCAATTCTTCCAGCTTCCTGACGGGCACCAATTTGCTTCATTTCAATACGAACACGAAAGGTTTCGGCAAAAACTTTTATCAACTGGCGGAAATCAACCCGTTCGTCAGCAATATAATAGAAAATAGCTTTGTTGCCATCTCCCTGGAATTCGACATCACCGATCTTCATATTTAACTTTAGATTGTCAGCAATCTGGCGGGCTTTAATCATCGTGGCTTGCTCCTTCGCTTTAGCCTCCTGATATTTCTCTAAATCAGTCTCTTTGGCTTTGCGGTAGACGCGACGAACCTCAATTTTTTCGGGATTGACATTATATTTTTTCATTTGTAGCAACACAAGTCTTCCAACCAGCGTCACTTCGCCGATATCATGACCCGGCGACGATTCCACAGCGACAACATCGCCTTTCTCGAGCGGTATCTTGGTGCTATTCAAAAAATATCCTTTGCGTGTATTCTTAAATTGAACTTCTACAAAATCACTATCCTTTTGAGTTTCGGGAAGATCGCACATCCAATCGAATGTGCTGAGTTTTTGGGTGGAATTGCGATTGCAACCCTTTTTATTCATTCGGCAACCGCCGGTATCTAATTTATAATCCATTTCTTATAATTGTATTTGTTCACTCCGTTCACGATATTTGCTCGTTACCCTCGTGATATTTATTGTTTTTACTCAATGAATTTACCTCTTGAGTAGCATAATGACTTTCAGAGTTAAATCAAAGAAAACCATTTTTGCGTTTACGTTTTGTTCTATGTGTCTTTCGGCCAATGCAAATTCGCTCATCAAATCCTCTACATTTCGTTCGTTGATAAATGGCGAAAAGCGTTGCGAGAAATCAGCCTCATTCGAAGTCAGGTAATTCAAGTCGGGTTGCTGCATATTGCGAATGAAATTTTCACGCGTCATTCGTTGTGCATAACCCAGAAAATTCTTTTGCCGCTCGCGTCCCATCGATGCTGCAGCCATATCGTCCGACCATTTTCGCAGCGTTTTGAGCGATGCATGGTCTTTTTTATTGCCAACCTGCCAGGCTAAACGCATTACCATTA
This sequence comes from Paludibacter sp., assembly GCA_035254165.1. Classification (GTDB taxonomy): domain Bacteria; phylum Bacteroidota; class Bacteroidia; order Bacteroidales; family Paludibacteraceae; genus Paludibacter. The sequence goes on along the minus strand of DATFAW010000261.1, from coordinate 5,082 downwards.
CAAATCGTTCGAAATTTTGTTTATTTTCATCGCCTTCATTCAAAACTGCTACCGCACTCAAATAACTTCCATTGGCAATGTGAGCTGCATAATTCGCCTCACTGGTTTCAATATCCAATTCATCATTCTTAAGCAATGCCTTAACAATCTCATCTTCACCTAGACGAGGGACATGTACATGTTGCGTACGCGACAAAATAGTGGTAATGATTTCATCCGGTGCATTTGAAACCATCAGAAAAACAGTCTTTTCGGGCGGTTCTTCCAGTATTTTCAACAATTTATTAGCACAAGTTCCATGCATCTTTTCCGGTAGCCAGATAATCATGATCTTATATTCCGACTCGTAAGTTTTCAGGCTTAATTTACGGATAATTTCCTCACTTTCGTTTGAGTAAATCAAACCCTGTTTGGCATCACCTGAAATCTTCGCATACCAGTCGTTGAGTCCGAAATACACGTTTTCGAGCACCATTCCCCGAAATTCCGTAATAAAATCGTCGCAAACCACCGAGCTTCTGCTTGCCGGTTTTATCACCGGAAAAACAAAGTGTAAATCGGGATGTGCCAGCTTTCGATATTTCACACACGAAGGGCATACGCCACATGAATCTGTAGCTGTGCGATTTTCACAACAGATGTATTGGGCATAAGCAATTGCTAATGCCAGCTTCCCCACTCCTTCCGGTCCACGTAAAAGTTGCGCATGCGGTATACGTTGTTCTGTTACCGTGCGAATTAAACGACTTTTAATTTCTTGTTGACCAATTATTTGAGAGAAAAGCATGAGTATGTTTTGCAGTTTTATTCCAAATTCGGATGAAGTGCAAATATACAAAAAAGAAAGGATTATGAAAAACGAACTTAAACAAGTGGGTGTTGTTGCAAAAAGCTGCAACATCCTGATTCTGTTCGGCTTTGTTTTCTACTCAAAATGCCCATCAAAAACAACATCAATATTTTTTGATACCTGTGCAACGTTTTGTTTCATTTTGTCATCTTCCATTTGAATCTATTGAATATTGATAGATATTATTTGAGTTTAAACAATTCTTTAAAAATAAAATGTTATGAAAAAGTTATTTATAGCAATTTCATTATTATTGCTAATCGTATCGTGTAATGATGATGTAAAATCGGATGAGAACAACCATATTGACATTGCAACCGTTGAAAATCCGACTTTAAGTCCTAAATTTTATTTTATTCTAGACAATGGAGAACGTATGTACACTACAACTTCCGATTACCGCCCCAAGGATGGTCAGCGGATTATTGCCAACTACAGCTTTATCAATGCAGGTTCGGATGCCAACAGTGCTTTGAAAAACGTTGTCAGATTGAATGATGTGTACGAAGTCCTTACGAAAGGGATCTTAAAAATCAAACCTAAGCAGCAGGATAGTATTGGCAACAATCAAATTGAAATCAAAAGTATGTGGGTTGGCAGTAACTATCTTAATGTTGAGTTCGCTTACCTGGGTTTAAATAAAATTCATTATATCAATTTAGTTTCGGACAGCACTAAGACTTACCCGGACAATAAAATACATCTGGAATTCAGGCATAATGCCAACGGCGATTATCCCTCTTATTCAAAATGGGGCATGGCATCATTTGATTTGCGTCCGCTCAAAGCACATGGCGCCCCCGGTGACTCAATAAACTTAGTTATTCACACCCGGGAATACAGCAGTTCTACAGACAAGACCTATCCTCTTACTTATAAGTTTAATCTTTTGAAGGGTATATTGTACATCAATAAAGTTGCTTTCCCTGCTGCAGATACAAGCAATAAGGTTCGCTGACATGATCTTTTGATTTTATTTTGCAAAAAAGTCCATTCTTGAAAACAGGAATGGACTTTTGGTGTCTGCATATGTCTCGTTTTTCTGTGGGTAATTTAAAATAAAAAAACATCATTCGCGTTCACTTTTTTCTACCTTTGTCTGTTGTTTCTAAAATCCACTCTAAAATTTGTCCAGCTATATGAAAACTCTTGAACCAATTGCATTATGGAATTTTTTCCATGAAATAACTCAAATTCCACGACCTTCAAAAAAGGAAGAACACATAATTGCTTACCTGAAAGCTTTTGGAGAAAAACATAATCTGACAACAAAAACCGACGCTGCAGGAAACGTTCTGATAACCAAAGCATCCACAAAAGGATATGAGAATAGAAAAACAATAATTTTGCAAGCCCATATGGATATGGTTTGTGAGAAAAACAGCGACGTGGTTCATGATTTTGAAACCGACCCAATTCAAACTTACATTGATGGCGACTGGGTAAAAGCAAGAGGAACAACGCTTGGAGCCGACAATGGTATTGGCATATCGATGATGCTGGCAGTGCTGGCCTCAAAAAAAATAGCACACCCCGCATTAGAATGCCTATTTACTGTGGATGAAGAAACCGGACTTTCCGGAGCTTTTGCTTTGGAACAAAATTTTCTGAGTGGAGAAAAGCTAATCAACCTGGATTCGGAAGACGACGGGGAGATATTTGTAGGCTGTGCCGGTGGCATTGATACAATGGCTGTTTTGACTTACAAGCCTGAAAAAGCCCCGGATAATTATTTTGCATTCACAGTTTCGGTAAAAGGGCTGAAGGGTGGACACTCGGGTGATGATATTGACAAAGGCCTGGGCAATGCCAATAAAATAGTGAATCGTTTCTTATGGATACTGAATAAAAAAATGGATTTACGACTGCATACTTTTGATGGTGGAAATTTGCGAAATGCCATTGCTCGCGAAGCAGTGGCAGTGGCAAGTGTGCCTTTTTCCGAAAGAGAAAATGTTCGCGTGCTTTTCAATCATTACACAATGGATATTGAAAATGAAAAAGGGAAGATAGAGCCGAATATGATACTTTCTTTGGATTCAGAATCATTGCCCGAAACCGTTATTGACAAAAAGACATCCAATGCTTTGTTAAATGTACTTTATGCCTGCCCACACGGCGTAAAAGCAATGAGTGCAGAAATGCCCGACCTGGTTGAAACGTCCACCAACCTGGCTTCGGTAAAAATGAAACCTGAAAATAGAATCGAAATAACCACCAGCCAGCGTAGTTCGGTGGAATCAGCTAAACATGACATTGCCAATCAGGTGGAGGCAGCAATGACTTTAGCCAGTGCCAAAGTAACGCATAGTGATGGCTATCCGGGCTGGAATCCAAATCTGGATTCCGAACTTTTAAACGTGGCAAAGGAGAGTTACGTGAAACTATTTGCACAAGAACCTAAAATACGCGCTATTCACGCAGGATTGGAATGCGGTCTTTTTCTTGAAAAGTATCCTTTCCTGGATATGATTTCTATCGGACCACAGATGTATGGCGTACATTCTCCCGACGAACGTTTAAGCATCTCATCAACTCAAAATTGTTGGAAATGGTTACTTGAAATATTGCAATATTAAAATATTTCACAGGATTACTGGCTGAATATTTAAAATACATTAATTTCCCGAGCCTATTTTTCGTCACATTGTTTGTTTGGTTACCTTTGCATACCAATCGTTCAGTATTTGTGTTTTTATGAGTGAAACAAGAGAATATATCATAGACAAAGCATTTGCTTTGTTCCTAAAAGACAGCTATGTGGCAGTGTCCATAAGCGACATTAGTAAAGCTATCGGATTCACCAAAGGAGCCTTGTACCATCATTTTAAAAATAAAGAAGAGCTATTTAAAGCTGTTATCGACAAATATTTCATCATCTACGAAATTGAGTTCGACAAAGAGAATGGTACTTTCTTAGAATTTAGCGAAGCATGCCTGGCTAATTCAGAAAAAACACTTCATAATATATTCTCCCAGACTCAAGGGTTTGATATTCTCAACTACCTGTCATTTATTGCAGACAGCTTCAAACACTATCCGGGCTTTGCCGAACGGAAAATGCAGTTTCTGCAAGGCGAAACAAATAAAATACAAGAGATTCTTATAAAATCAATAGAAAGAGGTGAAATTCGCTCAGATATTGACACGTCGCTAATGGCTCAAAGCTATTTCTCAATCGTGATGGGTATGGCTTCTCCAATTCTCCAAAATCAATCCATGGAGCAGGTTTTAAAGAATCTTAAAGGACAACTAGATCAAATGTATTTATTATTGAGAAAAGCGTGATGCTTTTTTTTATACAAATGCATACTGAACGTTTAGTATCAAAGAGTGAGTCGTATATTTTACTTTAACACAAACGATTAAAATTGAAGAACGCAAGTTTACGTCAAACAGTTGCCAAAAGCGAATAAAGAAACTAAGATGAGTAAAACAACATATATTATCTTATTCGGCAGCCTGCTAAATGGTATGTTCGGCTGTACCAGCAAATTCGATTATAGTCCATTTGATGCCAATGTAAATTCGTCTGAAATAAATACGAATATTCAAAAATCGATAATAGACATGGACTCAATAAACTCCGACACGGTAAAGTTTGCTGTCATTTCAGATACTCATCTTGAATATGATGCTTTAAGAGATGCAATAGCAACTATCAATAAACAAGTTGGATTAAGTTTTGTACTTTGCTGTGGGGATATAACCTATCGTGGTACCTCCAAAGAGTTTGAATGGTATTGGGATAAAGCTAAAAATTCAAAGTATCCAATAATGACTGTAATCGGAAATCATGATTACCTGGCAAATGGCAAAGCTATTTACAACCGTATGTTTGGACCCAGCAATTCTTCATTTCAGGTAGGGAAGTATAATTTTATTTTGTTCGACGATGTGGTATGGGAAAACGACAACAAATCACCTGATTTTAAATGGCTTAATCAAACTTTGTCTAAAAAGGACAATAATATATTGTTTACCCACATACCCATATGGTGTCCTGAAGTCAGCAAATACAAGCAGCAGTATGACAGCGTGTTGAATAGCAATAAACTGTTGACAATAATCAGTGGACACACCCACCATAATGGAGACTCTGTTATAAATAAAGTTCCACATTACGTAATAGCAGACATAGAAAAAAGACAATTTGCCTTGGTGTCATTAGCCAACTCAAGCGTTACACTAAAAAGAGTATCCTATTGATGATGTTTCTAATTGTAATTATA
>DATFAW010000260.1:0-3822 GCA_035254165.1 Paludibacter sp. | reverse complement strand
GTTATTGAAAAAAGGATATACAGTACATGGTTTGAAACGTCGTTCTTCACTTTTTAACACTGAACGCATTGACCACTTATATCAGGATCCGCATGTTGATAACCGTAATCTGGTATTGCATTATGGTGATATGACAGACTCTATGAATCTTACCCGGATTATTCAGGAAACTCAACCAGACGAAATCTACAACCTGGCTGCTATGAGTCATGTAAAAGTGAGTTTTGATACACCGGAGTATACTGCAAATGCTGACGGAATTGGAACCTTACGTCTCCTTGAAGCAATTCGTTTGCTCAACCTGACAAAAAAGACCCGTATTTACCAAGCTTCCACTTCAGAATTGTACGGATTAGTACAAGAAGTTCCTCAAAAGGAAACAACACCATTTTATCCACGTTCGCCTTATGCAGTAGCTAAAATGTATGCCTATTGGATTACCGTGAATTACCGCGAAGCTTATGGAATTCATGCAAGCAATGGAATCTTGTTTAACCACGAATCACCGTTACGTGGAGAAACGTTTGTAACTCGCAAAATAACCCGTGCTGCAGCCCGCATTGCTATGGGCATGCAGAATAAATTGTTCCTGGGAAACCTTTCTTCGAAACGCGACTGGGGACATGCCAAAGATTATGTTCGGGCAATGTACTTAATTCTGCAACAAGATGAGCCCAGCGATTATGTGATAGCAACAGGCATTACAACCGAAGTAAGGGAATTTGTGCGTATGGCATTTGCCGAAATTGGTCTTGTTATCGCCTTTAGAGGTGAAGGAATCGATGAGAAAGGCTATATCGACAGCATTGATGAAAATCTGTTTAACGACCGTGTTGGTTCTGAATTTTTAGAGGCTATTCGTACAATAAAAGAGCCAATTGTAGAAGTTGATGCTAACTATTTCCGCCCGACAGAAGTAGAATTGCTTATCGGCGATGCAACAAAATCTCGCACAGTGCTAAACTGGATACCAGAATACGATTTGAAAGCTTTAGTAGAAGATATGATGCTTTCGGATGTAAAACTCATGAAAAAAGAAACTTATTTGAAAGAAGGTGGATTCAGGGTATTAAACTACTTCGAATAACATCCCGAAATAAAAGATCATGGAAAAAAAATCAAAAATATACATTGCTGGTCACAACGGCATGGTGGGCTCTGCAATAAAACGGAACCTTGAAAGCAAAGGTTTTTCCAACATTGTCACTCGTTCGAAAGAACAACTTAATTTACTAAGTGAGGAAGCGGTTGCACACTTTTTTGCAGAAGAAAAACCTGAATATGTGGTGTTAGCTGCTGCCAAAGTAGGTGGTATTGTTGCCAACAACACCTATCGTGCTCAGTTTATTTATGAAAACCTGATGATTCAAAATCATGTGATTCATCAGAGCTATTTACATGGAGTAAAGAAGTTGTTATTTCTGGGTTCATCGTGTATTTATCCGCGAATGGCCGAACAACCTATGCGAGAAGATGCTTTGCTTACAGGACCTCTGGAGATGACCAATGAACCTTATGCTATTGCTAAAATTGCCGGAATAAAAATGTGTGAAGCTTACCATGCACAATACAATTGCAATTTTATTTCCATCATGCCTACAAATATTTACGGGCAAAATGACAATTACGATTTGGAAAAATCGCATGTTTTGCCGGCATTGATTCGTAAAATGTACTTAGGTAAATGCTTAATGGAAAATGATTGGATTAAATTGCGTGCTGATTTGAACAAACTTCCTATTGAAGGTATAAACGGATCGTTCAGTGACGATATCATTCTCAAAGTTCTAAATCAATATGGAATTTCATCGGTGAACAACGAGGTTTCGATCACTTTGTGGGGAACCGGATCGCCTATGCGTGAATTCCTGCATGTGGATGATATGGCTGATTCCAGCGTGTTCCTTTTGATGAATTATGATGCACCTGATACTACGCCATCTCATGTAAATGCAGGTTGTGGTGAAGATTTATCCATCAAAGAATTATCAGAAATCGTAATGAAAATTGTTGGCTACTCAGGAAAGGTAATATGGGATAGTAGCAAACCTGATGGAACACCACGTAAACTCATGGATGTTTCCAAGCTCAAAAGCTTAGGTTGGCAACCAAAAATATCCCTGGAAGAAGGCATCAAAAAGGTAGTCTCTTTATATATAGCTGAATAAATCAAAATTACCTCAATTCTTTCTAATTCACAGTATTGTATCAATAATTTGTATTTTAAATGAAAATAGCAATTGTAGGAACCGGTTATGTCGGCTTGGTTTCAGGAACTTGTTTTGCCGAAATGGGCGTGGATGTTACCTGCGTAGATGTTAACGCACAGAAGATCGAAAACTTAACCAACGGAATTATTCCAATTTATGAACCTGGGCTAGAAGACATGGTTCTACGAAATATCAAAGCAGAGAGATTACATTTCACGACAAAACTGACCGATGTACTAAATGACGTTCAAGTTATTTTCAGTGCTGTAGGTACACCGCCTGATGCCGATGGGAGCGCCGATCTAAAATATGTACTTGAAGTAGCTCGTACAATTGGTCAGAACATGCAACAATATGTGCTGTTGGTAACCAAAAGTACAGTTCCGGTTGGAACTGCATCGTTAGTTCGCCAAACAATACAAGCTGAATTAGACAAACGAGGTATTTCTATTGAATTTGATGTAGCTTCTAATCCTGAATTTTTGAAAGAAGGCGATGCAATTAAAGACTTTATGAGTCCAGATCGTGTTGTTGTTGGCGTTGAAAGCGAAAAAGCCAAAGAATTGATTACCAAGCTTTATCGTCCATTTCTATTGAACAATTTCCGTGTCATCTTCATGGATATTCTTTCTGCCGAAATGACAAAATATGCTGCCAATGCAATGTTAGCCACTCGTATCAGTTTTATGAATGACATGGCAAATTTATGTGAACTAGTTGGTGCAGACGTAAATATGGTTCGAAAAGGTATTGGTACCGACCAGCGGATTGGTGGTAAGTTCCTTTACGCCGGTTGTGGTTATGGCGGTTCATGTTTCCCAAAAGATGTAAAAGCATTGATACAAACCGCGGATCAAAATGGCTATGAATTACGTGTTTTGAAAGCTGTAGAAGAAGTAAATGCATATCAGAAGCAAGTCTTATTTCACAAGCTTGAAAAGCATTTTAAGTCAGATTTAGACGGGAAAACCATTTGTGTTTGGGGATTATCATTCAAACCAAACACGGATGATATGCGTGAGGCACCTTCATTGGTATTAATTGAAAAATTGCTTCAAGCGGGCTGTAAAGTTCGTGTTTTTGATCCGGTGGCTATGCATGAAGCAAAGCAAATTATTCATTCAAAAATGGCTGAGTTAATCCAGACAGACTCTTCCAATATCTATTTTGCTAATGATATTTATGATGCTGTGCTGGATGCCGATGCGCTTCTATTAGTAACAGAGTGGAAAGAATTTCGTATGCCAAGCTGGGGTGTCGTGAAAAAATCGATGAAAGGAGCACTTGTGCTTGATGGTAGGAATATCTACGATAAAAATGAAATGAATGAATTCGGTTTTACTTATGAACCAATAGGTTAATTTAAAAAAATCCCTCACAAAAATAAAATAACAAATATGACTTCTGTAGAAACTGTAGGCTTCTTAGCTTCTTTATTGTCGATATTAAATCAATTTCCTCAAGCAATCAAGGTATTTCGTTCAAAAGACACACATAGCATTTCTCTGGTAATGTATTGCATTGTTGTAGTTTGCATTACATTGTGGATGGTTTATGGATTATTATTACACGACGGTCCGCTTATTTGGGCCAATGCTATATCGCTTTTTCC